>JAFXZT010000062.1 GCA_017541145.1 Bacteroidales bacterium
ATTTCGCACAGATATGTTGAGCCTTTGCCCGCAAAAAGCAAATCACCTTTTTTTAGAAGATAATTGTTTAGTTTTGCGGTATATTCAATATGCGACACAGAGGTTTCAGGCGAAGGCATAGTCAAGTCTTTCACTTGCAAGTATGCTATCTCACCTGTCGGACTCTCTTTGGCATAAACACCAGAAACTATCTGTGCAATATCTCCGAGTTTGACTTTAATCTTAGTATGTGAATTACTTTGATCCTTCATAGCGGCAAAGGTAGGAATTTAAAACAAACCCGCCAAATATTTTCTCAAAAAAAACGTAGTATTTTGCGTACTAAAAACAATAAATATGATACACCTAAAATTTTAAGATGTTGAAGAAAAATTTGCAGACAGAAACAATAAAAAAGCCATACAGAACCTAAGCTCGTATGGCGTTTTGATTGAAATTTATTGAGGAAAAAAACTATTCTTGTTTCATCGAATTGACAACAACTTCCGCTAAATCTTTTACCGGTACGCTGTTAACTTTTGAGAATGTCTTTTTGCAAAGCGGACAAGATGTTACAACAACATCGGGATTATAACTTGCAAATTCTTCCATGGCTTTGCCGGACAAAATATCACGCTCAGCCATCGAAATCTTGGTGTTGGCAAGACTTCCGCCGCAACAAAGTGCTTTTTCGCGTTCTCTGTCCATCGGAACAAGTGTTAATGTAGAAGCCAAAAGTTCACGCGGTTGCTCGTAAATATGACTTCCGCGACCAAGTTCGCACGGATCGTGATAAACTGCACGAATTTCTGACGGATTTACTTTCAATCGTCCGTTTTTTACCAAGTCCAAGATGTATTCGGAATGGTGAACAACTTCGATATTTGGCAAATGATAGTCTTCTTTGAAAACCTTGTAACAAATAGGACATGTCACCAAAAGCTTTTTAGCACCCGAATCCAAAATCATTTTGGTATTGTTGTCGATAAGTTTCTGAGCAGCATCATACTGACCTGCAAGCATCAACGGACGGCCGCAACACGGAGCTTTGTTTTCGTCCATAAACCAATAATTCTCGCCGGCAGCATCCAATATTTTCAACATCGATTTTTTGATTGCAGGAGTAAGGTGTGTCATACATCCGGCAAAATAAATCATGTCGGTTTGTTTGGCTTTTCCGGTTTTCAAATAGTCGTAAGAAGAATTATACTGGCGTGTGGTTTCGATTCTCTGGGTGATTCTCAGTTTGTTGACATCGATTCCTACCGGACACGCTTCCTGACATTTACCGCAAATCAAACAGTTGAACAATACTTCGTCCGAAAGATTTTTGTTACGGATATTTTTGAGAACATATACCGATTGAGAATTTTTGATTCCGGCAAGATTCAATTGGCAAGCATCGATACAGATACCGCATCGCGAGCAACTGTAAACCTGAGCCAAAGTAAAAGTGTTAACACGACGTTCTTTTAGCGTTACGCCCCAATTTCTGAGGAAAATCAAGTTGATTTCTGCCGGGATGTGCATGTAACGAGTGTAAGGCATTGCTACAAAGAACACACCTAAAACAACTGAATAAAGCAGCCACAACGGATTGAGCCACGGTTCAAGATTTCCAATCGAAGCAAAAGCCGAACCGATAGAATTGAAAATCGGGCTTCCGTTGTGATAAACTCCGGCAGTAAATGTTTCACAAAGGAAACGTGTCGGAAATATCAACCACAAAGCTGTAAGACCAATTCTGTCGCCGTAACGCATTCTGGTAGTGCGTTTCATACCGAAAGTTTTGCTACGGAATCTTTTGAAATAAGCAAGCATTACACCGCTCAAAACAAAAAACAACAGGATTTCCATTGCATAGCTAAAGAATACATGTCCCGGAAAATCAACAGGTTCTGTTACATAATAACGAAAAAAAATTGAATGTTGAAACGGGAAAAACATCGTGCCGTGATAACACGAAGTCTCAATATGTCCAACCACAATCAGCAAAAACCATCCGAATGCCAAACTCATGTGCATATAGCCAAGCATCTTGTTGGTTTTGAATATATTGTGATGCAACAATCCTTCTCTGATACTCTCCCAAACAGATTTTAAAGTTTTAGTGGAGAATAATCCGATTCTGACACGCATTTTGTCGATTTTGGAAAGTCCGATAAACCATTTTATAAACCTTCCGAAAACCACAACAAAAAGAAATATCGTGCCTATCAAAAACGGATAGTAAAAATAATCGCTAAAATTCATTTTTTTACGATTTACGAATTATTTGTTTACGAATTACGAGTTGAGAGATTGCTTATCTGACTTTTCGATAACTTCGGTAGCCAAAGCCTTTTTGATAAGCATTACGACATTTCTCAAGTTGACACCGCGCGGACAAATCAACATACATTTTCCGCAAAGCATACATTTATCAATCTCAGCTTTCAAAGTGTCGGTTTCGCCGCGTTTTACCATTAGCTGTATACGTCTGATATTAAACTCGGTAAGATTACCCGCACTACAAGTAGCAGTACAACCGCCGCACGCCATACAAACCAACAAACTCGGCTCGTAACGCAAAAGATACTCAATAAGCTTGCGGTCAAACTTGTCGTAATCAATAGAGCGGGTTTCTAATGTTGAAAATCCAAATTCCATATTTTACAATGATTTGAGATATTCATTAACCTGAAAAGCCGAACTTCTGGCATTCTCAATTGTTTCTTTTATTGACATCGGCGAAATACATGTGCCGGCTGCAAAAATACCTTTGCGACTGAGGATTCCGGCTCCAAGATGAAAATCTTTTGACTTCAAAAATCCTGATTCCTCGGTTTCAACATCAAACAATTTTGCAGTAGCAAGTGTATTTTTCTTGGCTTCCATACCGGCAAGAAGAATTATCATATCAAGTTTCATTTTCATAGGACGACCTGAAAGAGTATCTTCAGTCTTGATTGACAATCGATTGTCGGAAGATTCGCTAACTTCTGATACACGTCCTCTGATAAACTGAATATTATGATGTTCTTGAGCACTTCTGTAAAGTTCTTCAAAATGTTTGTCATACATCCTAAGATCCATGTAAAAACAGAAAATCTCAGTTTTAGGCAAAAATTTAGCAAGTTCAATGGCTTGTTTTACACCTGTTACGCAACAAACTTTAGAACAATACATATTGTGACATTTTTCGTCACGAGATCCTACACAATGTACAATTGCAATTCTCTCAGGATCTTTGCCGTAAGAAGTTTTAAGATTACCGCTCTTGAATTTTGCTTCGATATCCGCTTGGGTATAAACATTGTCATAAATTTTGTAACCGAGTTCCTCCTTGCGGGTAGCATCAAAAAGGTCGTAACCCGTAGCCAAAACCACAGCATCGGCAGCATAACGGACATTTCCGGTATAAATAAACCAGCCGTTGCCATTAGGTTCTACATTTTCTACTACAGATTTTAATTTAACTTCAATATCAAAATTTTTAAGACGATTGTGAATATAATCCAAAACCTCGTCAGATTTTTTGAAATCAGGAAACAAACAATACCATTGATTGAGTTTACCGCCCAATTTGTCGCTACGTTCTATTATAGTAACGTGGTTACCGGATTCCGCCAACAAACAAGCAGTTTCCACACCGGCTATACCGCCGCCTACCACTACGATATTTTTCATATTTAATTTATAATAATTTAGTTCACACTTTCAATTATCTCGACTGATGCGGAGTATAACTTCCGATTTGACGACCGGCACGAGTACGATATTTTTCGTCGGGATCATACTTAACACCCATTTTATCCAAAAGCGGAGTAACATCCACTTGGTGCATTTGCAAACCGAGATCCCAAGGATTGTAACCCAAAACCAAACCGGCAAGTTCCTCGTAAGTTAAAACAGGAATCATAGAATCATTTGCGCCGTAACGTTTTCCGTGCATCTCGTTGATTACAAATTGCCAACGGTCAAGAAACATCGCACATCCCGGACAATTTGCAACAATAGCATCCGGCTCGTAAGGCTGCATCGATTCAAATTTCTTTTTACTGTTACTTACCGAATATCCGCGATTGGCTTGTACAAGATATTGACGGAATCCGAATCCGCAACAATGACGGCGTTCCGGATAATCAACAGTAGCACCGCCCCAAGCTTTTATCATACCTTGTAAAACCTGAGTAAATTCAGCACCGCCTTCACCATTTTTCGGAAACATCTTAGCATAATGACAACCGATATGATCAACAATTTTCAACGGCTGACCGGTTTTTACATTGATAAGCGGATATTTCATCTGCTCAGCAATACGCATACGATATTTGTACACAACATCGCTGGTATGAGCAATATTTTTCGGTAACATAAATTCACGTCCCGTAGCTTTTTTCAAGTGATGACGAATTTCTTCCAGTTGGTCCGGAAAATGTTTCCAAGTTTCAGTAATTTCGATATACATACCAAAACTTGTAACACAAGACGCCACGAAATTCTCAAAACCGTGTTCACTCATAAGCGCGAAATGACGGGCTACCACGGTTTGAATTGTATTGAAAGGAATTACATCGGAATGATAAGCAATTCCGGTACAAGTAGTATGCTTAGGATCATCGTAAATTGTACGTCCGAGGTCGTTTTTCAAAATATTAAGAAATGTAGCCTCGCTACCCGGAAAGAAATTCTGACGGATACAACTTCTGGCATAATAATAATTGTCGTCCGCAATTTCTTTACGGTAATTTTTACTTACTGTATATTGAGTTTGCATTGTTTTTCTGTGTAAGAATTGATGTAATACAAAAAGATGTCAACAACAAAAAAATGAACTGCTGACTAAATTTTACCTTTGAAAATATCCACAAAATATTGGTTCATACCATCCTCATCGTCGGTGTCATAACCCAATTGTTCAGCCTTTTTTTCTGAATATTCTTCAATTTTTTCGCCGAATTCAGTAGCTCCTGTTTCGTCGTAAATAGCCTTGAGTTCACCAAGAGTATCGTCATCAATTTTTCTGAGAGTTCCGGCACCCGGCTTATGAAGATTGGCACCTACACGGTCGTAAACCTCGTCCAAATTGCGGTAAACCCATTCCCAAACAGGACCTTGTTCAGGATGCAATTCCGGTTTAACAGCCTCAGGTACAATACAATAACCTTGTCCCAAAACATTTCCGTTCAAAACCTTGTGAAGTGCATATTGTTGACGACCTTTTTGACTTTCGGTAAAATATCCGAGCTCCTGCGAATAACGTCTCAAAACATTAATCATCAAACCGGGAACATTACCTCTCGGACAACGGGTTTTACAACTCATACATTGACCGCAAAGCCAAATATAATCGCTTTTCATAAGTTTTTCGAGGGTTTCATCGTCTTGACTTTGAACGAGATTAAGCAAAATCCTCGGATCATATTCAGAAAATTCCGCCGCAGGACAAACCGCAGTACACATCCCGCAATTCATACACGCATGTAGCGCCTCTTGGTAACGGATATCTTGTTTAATAAGTTCGTGAAGTTGCATTAGAGATAGACTTGATTGAATGCTTATAATAAAAACATCGCAAAGTTACGGCGAAAGGACGGATTAGACAAAACGTTTTTCCTAAAAATGGGAAATTACATTTTTTTGAGATGAAATATTGCATTTTTTCATCAACAATAAATAAAAAATCCCGACCCAAAATCATATCGATTTCAAGTCGGGATTATATATAGAAAAAATGAATTTTATCTTACAACTTGTGTAAATTCCGGATTAGAACCGTTTTCTACAATCACGTAAATCTTTGACTGAGCTTTGCTTCCGTCTTGATTTTGACTTTCTACGTTGAACAAATACTCAACACCGTTTTTTACGTCACGTTTTCCTACAGTAACAGGAGTACCGAGCGGAAACTGATAGTTGCTGCAAGCTGCATCAAAAATCTGTTTTTCTTCGTCGGTAACAGGCTGAGATTCACTGAAATCAGGGATTACAACTTTTTCACCTTTCAAAGCACCGCTGTTGATAAGGAATGTTTCGATTTCGCCAGCTGCTTTGCTTACACGCGCATTTCTAACGCCGTAACCCTCAGCAACAATTGCATCCGGCAATTGAGTTTTCAATTGGTCTGAACTTGTATTAAGACCACCGCTACCGAATGTACAGAACGGAACTAAAACCTTGCCTTTCAAATCAACATTCTTGATAAAACTTGCAACCGGAGGAGCAAATGTTCCGAACCAAACCGGATAACCGAGATAAATTGTATCAAATTCAGCAATATTGTGAGCGAGGGCTTTTATAGCCGGAACTTTTCCTTCTTGCAAATCCTTTTGACAACGTTCAATTGTCTGATTGAAATCACCATTATAAGGCTCTTCACAAACTATTGAATCTTTTTCAATTCCAAGTTTTTGACTGAAAATATCAGCCACTTTGGCTGTTGCACCGGTTTGAGAATAATAAACAACAATTGATTTTGACTTGTAAGGTTCATTAGACTTGTTACCGGCTTGCTGAGAACCACAACCGGCAAGAGCAACTGCCGCAGCAATAGTTAATACTGTCTTTTTCATATAATCGCTATCTTTTAATTGTTAAAAAAAAATAATAAAAAATAAGTTCTGCAAATTGGCTAAAATTCTACAAAAAAAATCCGCCTTTTTTTCAACCTTTTTCGCGGCAAAAGTATAAACAAAAAATCAAATTAAAAATAAAAAAATTATAAATCAAGTTAAAAAATAATCATAAAATTTAAGTTCGGAAACAAAAGGAAAATCGCAAAACAATTTTTCTATTTGACTGAAATTTTGACAATTAATTTCATGTAACTTCTTGTCTTTTACATAAATAAACCTTTCGTTACGTTTTACAGTATCGAGATGAGTAAGAAAAATTGTAAACTTAGTTTCATGATAATTACCAAGTTTATGACGTTGAAATGCCTCGTTTAACAAATCAAAATCAAAAACACCAGTCTTGAAATTTCCTTGAAATCCATTGTAAACGTTACTTTCTGATTCATCGTTAAGATTATAGTTTTCAACTTGTTGCGGGGTGAAACCGTTGCCGTGCCGCGTTAAATATGTCCGCATAACAAGATAAACTTCCGCATTTTCTAATTCGTGGTCAGCAAAATATTGAAGTCCCGTATTTGTTGCCGTTACAAAAGGTTGAAAACCTAAATCCGCATCAAGTAAAAGCCCTTGTGTTCCTTCGTAAATTATTGTAGAATAATCGTTTATGTTGATTTCTGACTGTAAGTTTTTAACTTTATAAAACGCAGTCAAAAACATCTCGTCAAATTCTTTGCAATGTGTTGTATTATAATACTTTACGGCTGATGAAAGTATTTCTTCGGGGTTGTCGTCAAGAGAGAAACTTTTTCCAGAATCAGACCGTTTCAACGCCGCATAAACGCCTTTTCCGCACGTGCCGTCGCTTAAAGTTTTCTTGTCGTTGCGGCAAAATTCAACATCGTAAGGCGTTATGATTTTTGCATCGGAAACGTTAAATTTGGGAGTTATACCTTTGTTAATTAACACATTATACTCGTTAACAATACAAATCGGGTCGATAAGTGCGGTGTTTAAATAAAGTGTCGGCACGTTTAAAAGTGTTCCTGACCCAAACGACGAAAAAATATGTCTTAATCCGTTGAAATCAACTGTATGCGCCGCCTGAGGACCTCCGCAAAATCTTACAACCAAAGGGTGTTTACCTTCGTCAAGAGCCTTTTTGCAAAGACTATGAACGCAAACGCCTTTCCCTTCGTCGCCGAATAACGCTCCGAGTACAATTTTTGTTTCTTTGTTAGTTTTCATTAGTAGTGTCATTACCTCTGCAAATGTAACAATTCTTTTGCAACGGAGAAAATATTTTTTTAAATTTGCCATCAACCAAATTGTTTTTTACTATGAAAACTCAAAAGCCTATTTCAGATGGCAACATATTAGAAATCAAGCTTTCCCCGTCAAATCCGATAGAGGAATGTATTATTGACGCCAACACCAAGACGCTTGTCATATCGGGTGTTTGTGAGGGATGGTCGTTGACTTGTTTCTTTAACGAAAACGACAGTATTGCAAATGTAACAACATTAAATCTTAAAAATTGCAAGGTAACGGATTCCGAGTTTGGATTTGTAAGTTCCTTCAAAAAACTTAGGACAATCATTTTTCCCGAATTCCAAGAAAAAATTTCCACAATTTTTGTCAAAAAACTTAATATTGTCTATCCTGCGAATTTAGAGAAATTGAAATTGTATATTGAACCAAAATTCAGTGCGAAAGAATTAATTTTACCTCAATGTCTGAAAGAATTGTCGTTTAATATCTTTGATTATAACAAAAAACTCAAAAAAATAAAGATAGGAAAAAATCTTTCCAAAATCCATTGTTTCGACATACCAAACAACCTTGAATCCGTTGAAATTGATCCCGAAAATCCATTTTTGACATTTTCTGATAATGCAATATATACAAAAGATTTAAAGACACTTATTGCATATATTCCCTTGGAAGAAAACGACGAGTATGTAGTCCGTGAAGGAACCGAAACCATACAAGAATATGCCTTTGCTGATAAGGAAATTAAGAAAATTATATTGCCAAACACCCTTAAAAACATAGAGGAATCGGCTTTTTACTATTCACGCAAACTTGAATATGTATCTATGGCGGATTCAGTTTTACAAGTCGGCGACTACGCTTTTAGCCATTGCAAAAACCTTAAATATCTGAAACTTTCAAATTCTATCAGCAAATTGGGCGAGGGAATACTCGAAGAATGTTTAAATATAGAGGAGTTGTATTTGCCTGAAAATCTAAAAACTATCGACCCTAATTTTTTTGCATTTACCGATTGCGAAACAGAAGCGAAGATTTATTTGCCGACAACCAACACGAATTTTCAAATTGTTGACGGGATTATATATTCTAAAAATTTTGACACGCTTATTGCCGCAATAGACAAAACGCGAAAAAGGTACAACATCGCAAAAAACGTCAAAATAATTGAACGATATGCATTTAGCGGTTGCCGTTATTTGGAGTTCGTCCACCTCCCCGAATCCGTAACCGAAATTAATAGTTTTGCATTTTCATATTGCTACAATCTTAAAAAAATAGTTATCGGCAAAAACTTGAAGAAGTTTGCCAACGACGCTTTCTCTTGGTCTGAAAACCTTAAATACGTGGTTTTAAAAACTGAAAATCCTCCACAAATTGAGCATTCTGACGACGGATATTATTCTTTTGAAACCACTCAATTTGTGGTTCCATCAAAAAGCAAGGCGAAATACAAAAAAGCCGATTTTTGGAGCGGCGTAAAATATTACGACGATTGCATTAAGCAATGTTGTTGTAATTGCAATGACACCAATTCATTTACCGACGAAGAAATCACAAAATACCGGAAAGAAGCCGAAGATGGCGACGAATACAGTCAGTTGTCACTAAGTATTATTTACAAACATCAAAATGATACGGAAAAAAGTGTCTATTGGCTGAAAAAATCTGCCGAGCAAGGATATTCAGTGGCAATGTACAATCTTTCGCATTATTATGATTCAAAAGGTCAATATGACGAAAAGGTCAAACTTCTTAAACAAATTCGCAGAATAAAAATTGACCCGAATGAGACATTTTGGCTTGACAAAGAGAATTATGAAACATATTACCGTGCGACAAACGACCTCGGAGTATGTTACTATTACGGCGAAGGGGTTCGCAAAAACTACAAAAAGGCTTTTCAATTGTATTGTAAAGCGGCAAAAGTAGGCGTTGCGGAAGCCATTTGCAATCGTGGTGTATGCTATGATTATGGTCGCGGCACAAAGAAAAATCCAAGCAAGGCATTTTGTTGCTATCTTCACGCCGCTTTAAAAGGATACAGCGAGGCAATGAATAATGTAGCGTTATGTTATATTGAAGGAACAGCGGTCGACAAAAACAAAGACAAATTTATGTATTGGATTGGCAAAGCCCTCAAAAAGAACAGTTGCAATGCACAAAACAACATTGCATACGAGTATCTTACCGGCGAATTTCTTGAAAAGGATTTGAAAAAGGCAAAAAAATACTTTTTGCTTTCAATCAATAATCCCGACGGTGGCGACAAAAACCGACTCGACACCATAGAATCCGCCCGAAACGGCAATAAGTTGGATATGGAAATGCTCAAACTCTGCGGCATAAAGTATATGTAAGTTTTGGCGGATTTATCTCTATAAATTTGCCAAAACCGCTCTAAAAAATATGGTTTTGGCAGATTTACCTATATAATTTTGCCAAAACTGAAAAATTTTGTATCTTTGTGGCAAAATCATTAAAGCAACAAGGCCATGAACGAAAACACAAATCTCATAGGACGTGACAGGGAGAAGAAACTTCTGACAAAGATTTTTAACTCACAAAAGTCAGAATTTACAGCGGTTTACGGACGCAGACGTGTCGGCAAAACTTTTTTGGTGAGAGAGTTTTTCAACGAGAAAATCGTTTTTCAAGCCGCCGGACTTTCCAACTCCACAACTAAGGAGCAATTGAAAAACTTTTATCTGTCGTTGCAGCGTTACGACTGTGGCATTAACCAAACCCCTGACGATTGGTTGGAGGCTTTTAATTTGTTAGCCAATTACTTAGGCAAATTGAAAGTGGAACGTAAAGTTGTTTTTCTTGACGAATTACCGTGGATGGACACTCCTAATTCGGGATTCATATCGGCATTGGAACATTTTTGGAACGGCTGGGCTTCGGCACGTAAAGATATTGTGCTGATTGTCAGCGGTTCGGCAACGTCTTGGATGATGAACAACCTGATTCTCAATTACGGCGGACTTTATGGCAGGCTCACACAAAAAATATTCCTCGAACCGTTTGACCTAAACGAAACCGACGTGTTTTTGAAGTCCAAAGGAATCTACCTGTCTAAATACGAACTTGTTGAATGTTATATGATTATGGGCGGTATTCCATATTATTTGGAATTTATGGACAGGTCGCTTAGTCTTGCACAAAACATCAACAGAATGATTTTTAACCCTAACGGCGACCTTTACCGAGAGTTTGAAACAGTGTATTCGTCGCTGTTTAAAAATAAGGAACTCTATGTAAAAACCGTTGAAATTCTCAGTCGCAAAGCCAAAGGTTTAACACGCAACGAAATAATTGAAGCCTCCGGCATAAAGTCGGGGAATGCGTTGACAACAGTTTTGAGTGACTTGGAATATTGCGGATTTATAAAAAAATATAACATTCTGAAATCGCAAAAAAACGCCATCTATCAACTGACAGATTTTTTCACGATTTTTCATTTTCGTTTTATTGAGAAAAGTTCGTTCTACAATCTTCAATATTGGACTGACATTCAACGCAGTAGCGAATTTTATGTTTGGGCAGGCTGTACGTTTGAGATGTTGGTGATGAAAAACATCGACAAAATTAAGCGTAAACTTGGCATTTCGGGTGTTAAAACCGAAGTGTATTCGTGGCGCAGCAAAATATCCGATCCGGGCGCACAAATCGACCTTGTTATTGACCGCAACGACAACACCGTAAATCTCTGTGAGATAAAGTTTTCAGAATCGGAATTTTTGATTTCAAAACAATACGACAAAAATCTCCGCAACAAGATTTCGGCGTTCATTTCCGAAACCAAGACCAAGAAATCAGTACAACTCACATTCATAACCACTTACGGCCTCAAACGTAACGAATATTCGTCCGTCGCACAAAATGAAGTGGTAATGGATGATTTGTTTGGATAAAACTAAGAAACAATAGGCATAATTTTAATATCTTTCTGATATTATGAGAATTAATTACGCTCCATTCTTCCAATTGTTAAGTGTTTTTTCGCTAACAGACAACTTTTTTGCCGCCTTCTTGCGCGAGCCGAACTTTTGTAACGCCCATTTGTTGAGTTCTTGACGAAAAGTTTTTTCAATAGAACCGGCGTCAACAATTCCATCCGAAATCTTGACCTCAATTTTATCAGATACCACGGGATTTGAATGATATAGTTCGTAGCATTTTTTTGCATAATCTAACGGCGAAACGGGAATTTTCATTTCGCTGCAAATCTCTCGGCGGATGGACTCATTGAAGTCAAGAAAAATCTTGTAATCTTTGGCGATGTTTTCCAAATCGCGGAAATTGCCCTCCAACGGCAATGTTTTCAGCCATTGAAATAGTTCTCTGTCAATAGGAGCTTCGACATTGTTCTCTGGGTAAAGCCTTTTAAAAATGCTTTTCCAATCGTTTTCCAAATCTTCCAACGTATCTCTAACTGGTGGAATTTCAACAACATACTGTACTACACGGTCGTAAAAATCGGGTAACAGGATTTCGTGCAATTCTTCAATTGTGCGGTTGGTGGCAAAAACTAATTTAACATTCTTCACCTCGATTTCCTCATTGTCACCAACACGCCTTATTTTAAAGTTGTTATGTTTGTCTGTTTGGAACGCTTTCATCAACTTTGCCTGCACAGACTTATCCAAATGATGAATTTCGTCCATAAACAATACTCCTTGTTCGGCATCCTTTATAAGTCCCGTCTTGTTAATATTTGCACCCGTAAACGCGCCTTTTTTGTAGCCAAATAATTCTGATTCAGCGATTTGACTATCGGTAAATGACGCGCAATTTGCCTCAACAAGTCGTCCTGACACAGAAATCTTTTTTTCGTCAATCAAACCTCTTATTATCGACGACTTGCCAGTTCCTCTTTCTCCTAAAAGCAACACAGAAAAACCTGATTCAAGGAATTTTTCGATTTTTTTGTTGACTAATTTGCGTTTTTGGGATTTTGTGTTGGGATAAAATTTTAATTGCGAACTAATGTCGGCGATGAGTTTTGTGCTTACCGTTTTGATTGTAAACGACTTAAAATGTTTGGTCGTTTCTTCTTTGTTGTCGTATGTTTTTATAAACTGCGTGTTTTTGGGCAGCAAATCGTTGGCAGCCAAAATATGCCATACCGATTGCAATTCGGGGCCACCAAGAGATATGTTGATCACGCAGTGGTCGTCCGAGGAGATTTTTTTAAAGGAAAAAAAATTCCTAATATTGTCCGCAATATTTTTCTCATTGCGCGAATCTGTCACGTCAAGTTCTACTACTTCAAATTTTATTTTCGTCATAAACATTAAAAAAATTTGTTTTTTCTTTGAGCCATTTTACTTGTTCTTTTATTTCATAATGTTGAATATCACGCCACATATATTGTTCAAAATCAGCGTATTTGTCGCTGTATTTTTCTTTTACATACTGCAATTCCTTGTCAACGTCGTAACCAAACGATGTATTGGTCCTCAAATCGTCATATACCTCGACTAACCCTTTTGCTTGAAGCACTTCGTCGTTTTCAAAAGACATATTATGATAATGTAATCTTGACGAAACTTTGTTGACAACTTCTTGTCTTGTAGTGAGATAATAAACCTTATCGAACAGTTTATTACCCGTATTATTGTCGAAAATAGAGTTACAGTAATCCTGTTCGTATTTCTGTTTGCCCAAAACACTTGCATCTGTTGTGTTTTTTTCATAAAAACAACTCAAAATATGCTTCATATAAGCAATTCCGTGTGTCGTATAATGCCAAGTTATGTAAATATCTCGTGCCATATTCCTGTGATTTATTACAACAAAGGTAAATAAATTCCTACAAAGACAAATATTTCCTAAATTAATTTTACATATAGTTTCCAAATATCTGACTGTCAAATATATAAAAATTGGCATATTATTTTCATTGTAATTTAACAGTAAATAAAATAATATGAACAGAATATGCGAATCCTAATAATCATACACGGCTATCCGCCGTATTATATGGCGGGAAGCGAAGTTTACACCTACAACCTTGCGCGGGAGTTGGCAAAAAGCAACGACGTGTTTGTCTTTCACAGAATTGAAGACAAAACGCGACCGCTGTATCAGATTACCGATACGGTGAACGAGGGTGTAAATGTCAGGTATATAAATAATTACGAACCCTCAAACGCCGTGTTTTACGACAAGTATCTCAATCCGAGAATCGACGACGAATTTCGCAATTATGTTAAAATTGTGAATCCCGATGTGGTGCACATCGGACATCTCTCGCACCTTTCCACGCAGATTCCAATTATCGCCAAACGGGAGTTTGGTCTGCCGGTGCTTTTCACAATCCACGATTTTTGGATGTTTTGCCATCGTGGACAATTGATCAATCCCGAAGATTGGCAGATTTGCCCGCTGCCAAACGCTGAACAATGCACCCACTGCGCCGCATTCCATTACAGAAAGCCTGATTTTGACGCACGGCAGATTGAGGAGCGCGACAGCCACATCAAAATCGTAAACGACTGTATTGATGTGTTTTTTGCACCGTCGCACACGCTCGAAAAATTTTATGTGGATATGGGCGTTGACCCGAAAAAAGTGTTTTATTCAAAATATGGCTTCAACGTTTCAAAAATCCACAAGCACAAAAAAACGCCGCACACAACTACAACGTTTGGTTTTACGGGCAGGATAATCCATAACAAAGGAGTACATATTTTGTGCGAGGCGTTCAGCAAGGTGAAGGGCGACGCACGCCTTGTGATTTGGGGCGATGCCGACAGCGAATACGGCAACAATCTGAAAAAAAAATATTCGAGCAAAAATATCGAGTTCAAAGGCCGTTACCACAACGACGATTTGCAGCAAGTGCTTGATTCATTTGATGTTTTGGTGTGTCCGTCGATATGGCTCGAAAATGCGCCGCTTGTGATTCAGGAGGCTCAGGCGGCACAACTCCCGGTACTTGTGAGCGACCGTGGCGGAATGGCGGAACTTGTCCACGACGGCATTGACGGCTTTACGTTCCGACTTGGAGACGCGGACGACCTGCGTCTTAAAATGCAAAGAATTATTGACAATCCTGAAATGCTTTCCGCATTGGAACCGTCCATCGAAAAAGTACGTACGATACAAGATGATGCTGAGTTTTGTGTGCAGAAATACAGGGAGTTGACGAAAACATCGCCAATCTATCCGCACCGTCCGTCGCCGTGGAGAATCACTTTTATTACCAATCCTGACAAATGCAACTTGCATTGCAAGATGTGCGACACTTTTTCTGCCGACAACAGACATAGACTCAGAGAGTTGCATCGAGAGGAAATGAATTTTTCTGTGGTGGAAAAGACCGTTGAGCAACTTGCGAATCACGGATTGAAGGAAATCATTCCCTCAACAATGGGTGAACCCCTGTTGTACTCTCATTTTGAGCAACTTGTGGATTTATGCAAAAAATTCAACGTCAAGATGAACCTCACCACAAACGGCACTTTTCCAAAAGGCGTTGAATTTTGGGCTGAAAAACTTTTGGACGTGATTTCAGACGTCAAATTCAGCATCAACGGCATCAATCCCGAAATCAACGAATCCATAATGTGCGGAGTCAACACCCGCAAGCAACTCGACAACATCGAGTATTACCTGAACATCCGCAAAAAAAACGGCGGAAACAGCACAGTGACGCTTCAATGCACGTTTATGAAATCGAATCTTTACGAACTCGAAAACATAATCCGCTGGGCAATCGAACACGGTGTTGACCGCGTGAAAGGCCATCATCTGTGGAAGACTTCGGAATCGCTCGATTGCGAAATGCTCCGCACCGGCGACAATGCTCCGCTTTGGAACGAAGTCTGCGCCAAGTGCCACAAAATAGCCGACGGA
Source organism: Bacteroidales bacterium (assembly GCA_017541145.1). Lineage (GTDB taxonomy): Bacteria > Bacteroidota > Bacteroidia > Bacteroidales > UBA3824 > UBA3824. The sequence continues at coordinate 15,672 of JAFXZT010000062.1, forward strand.
AAAATCCGCTTGGAGAATTTTGTGCCGGTGGATTTGAACGCGCCTGCAATAGACGACAACGACACATTCTGTCAATTTCTCGGCAAAGAATTATGGGTGGAATATGACGGCTCGTACCAAGTATGTTGCTGTCCGTCGGAGGTTCGCAAAGAATTTGGCGACTTCGGCAATGTAAAAGACGTCTCGCCTCTGGAAATGTGGAACTCGCAGGCTTACTGCAATTTCATCAAGGATTGGGGCGACAGCGAAAACTGCAAAAAATGTAATATGAGGAGGAAAAGAATATGAAAACCGCATTTGTAATCAGACATTCCGACCGTGATTCTGTGAAAAATCCCTTGAACCACGCTGTGGTGCTTTTGAACGCCGAAGGTGAAAAACGCGCCCGCGAATTTGGCAAAAAATTGTCGCAAGAATTTGCAAAAATCAGGATTTTTTCAAGTCCGATAGAGCGTTGCATCCAAACGGGAAAATGCATTCAGGAGGCGTTTGACGATGATTCAGAAGTGCAATTAAGCACAGTGCTTGGCGAGCCGGGACCATACGTTTTTGGAGACACCGCCGACCTTTTTGTAACACTTGGCACCGTCGGTGTTGTCGAAGGAATAGAAAAAGGCACGCCGCCGCCTTTAAACCGCAAAGAGGAAGAGGGCGCAAAAATTCTGTTGGATTACTTACGTGCCGAAACCGACAAATCTGACGAACAAACCGCCAATGTCTTCATCACTCACGATGCCTGCATTGCGCCTGTAATTCATTGTTTTACAGGTGAATATTTCAATAAAAAACATTGGGTTGATTTTCTCGGCGGCTTGAAAATTCAGTTTGGCGAAGGTTTGTTAAACATCAAAAGAATTTAATTATGTCAAAACCTACAATTGCAATCTACGGCATCAAAGACCGTAACACCTTTGAATATCCGGCATACGTACACGATCACAACATTTGCGTGATGACTGACGGAAAAATCGTTCAGTATCTGCAACTTGAACGTTATTCGCGCCGCAAATACGACAACCGTCTGGATGTGTACATTGAAAAATTGATCGACAAAAAAATCATTGACTGCCCTGAGGATTTTGACTTGGTATGCGTCAATGATTTCGTCGGGAATGCTTTTGTTTCCCAAAACGGACGACTGCGGTTTGAGTGCGACAAACAAAATAAACTGTCGTTTGAACTCCATAACGGGGACGCTTATTTTCAATACGACGGCTGGAACGGCAAACCGATAAACGCTTATTTGTGTCAGCACGAGATTGCGCATATTTGTTCGACACTGCCGTTTTATGGTGATTTCAAGGACAATTCGTTGCTGTTTTCGCTTGACGGAGGTTCAAGTCTCGGCAATTATTCAACATTTCTTTTCCACGACGGCAAAATTTCGCTCATCGAAAACAACTGGACTGATTTGGGTTACGCGTCAAAATTTTTCAACGACAACTCATTTACATTCAGAATGTTGGGAGCAAAGCCGGGCGAGCATTGCTCCGTTCCTGGCAAACTGATGGGGTTTGCAAGTTGGGGCAGTTACGATTCCGAAATTGAAAAATGGCTCGTTGAAAACAATTATTTCAAGGAGTATTGGCACAAGGAAAACGAAATCTTGCAATCCATCAAAAAACGCTTCGGCGTGGACGCTACATTTGATACGCACGACTCTTTTATGCAGAATGTTGCCGCTACGTTTCAACGGATTTTTGAAAATGCCGTGCTCAAAAAACTTGAAATCTTGCAGCAAAAATATCATACCGACTATTTGTATTATGGCGGAGGCTGTGCGTTGAATATTGTCACCAATACAAAAATCGTTGAAAGCGGGTTGTTCAAAGACGTTTTTATTGCGCCGTGCTGCAACGACAGCGGACTGAGCATCGGTGCGGCGGCATTGCTCGAACGTCAAAAAGGCAACCGAATCAAAATACATTCGCCGTATCTCAACAATGTTGGAATTGGCAACGAGCAATTGACTGTTGACGACGCAACAATCAAACAGACAGCCAATTTGTTGTTACAAAACAAAATAGTCGGCATCTGCAACGGCGCGGCAGAAACAGGACCTCGCGCACTCGGCAACCGCAGCCTGATTGCTCTTGCCAACAGCAAAGAGTTGGCGCAAAAAATGAGTATGGATGTAAAAAAACGCGAATGGTATCGTCCTGTTGCACCAATTATGCTCAAAGAAAACGCAAAAAAGGTTATAAATCAAACGATTACACACCTTGCAAAATTTATGCTGACCGACTTTACGATAAAACCAGAATACAGGTGGACTCTCGAAGGCGTTGTTCACGCCAACAATACGGCGAGGATTCAGATTTTGGAAACATACAACGACAATCCGTTTATGTACCGGTTGTTAAAATATCTCTCTGACAATCACAGAGTTTTGGCATTGATTAACACCTCGTTCAATGCGCAAGGCGAACCGATTGTCCACACCGAAAATGACGCCATCCAAAGCGCAAAACGGATGAATTTGGATGCTGTCGTGATTAATGGACAATTGTCAATTACTTCCGCCGAATGGCAATTATGAATTATGCATTATGAATTGAAAAAATGAAAGTATTTAAAAACAGACTCAAATTTCACGCTCCGGGAATTGCTCCCGTTGAAGACGAAACAGGTTGGTATCACATCGATACTCAGGAAAATCCGATTTACAACGAGCGTTACGCCCGCACATTCGGTTATTACTGCGGATTGGCGGCTGTAACTGATTGTAACGGCAATTGCTTCCACATCGACACCTCCGGCAGGCGAGTTTACAGCCAAAACTACGCTTTTTGCGGCAATTATCAGGAAGACAAATGCGTTGTGAGGGATCATTCCGGCAAGTATTTCCATATTGATAAAGATGGAAATCGTTTGTATTCAAAAAGTTACCGATATGTTGGAGATTTCAAGGACGGATACGCATCAGTCAGGCTCGACGACGGTTTGTTTATGCACATCGATGGCAACGGCAAACCGCTCAACGGTAAAAAATTTCAAGACCTTGGCGTTTTTCACAAGAATTTTGCCACCGCCAAAGACGAAGACGGATGGTTTCACATTGACTTAAATGGAAACGCCTTGTATTCAGAACGTTATCTTATAGCAGAGCCGTTTTACAATGGATTTGCATTGATGACGGACGTCTCAGGCAACAAATTGATTATCAACGAACAAGGAGAAAGGATACTATGTGTCTAAAAAACAAAAAAATATTGATAACCGGCGGGCTTGGATTCATATGACGCACACTTTTGGAAACTTTGATTGACAGCCATTGCGGAGCGCAATTGTTTGCAATCGACGTCAAAGACTTTCCGAAAGACGCAACGGTATTGCGGCAAAATGTTGAATTTCAAAACATTGACATCCGCGACGAAAACGCCGTAAAATCATACGTCCGCGCACATAAATTTGACGGGATAGTGCATCTTGCCGCCGTGAGCCGTGTGGTTGCCGCAGAAAACGACAAGAAAAATTGTATCGAAACCAATTTTCAAGGCACAAAATATCTTGCCGAAGCCGCCGCCGAAAATCCCGATTGCTGGATAATTTTTGGAAGTAGCCGCGAAGTTTATGGCGAACAAAGCGTCTTCCCCGTCAAAGAAAATGCAGAACTTTTGCCGCTCAATGTCTATGGATTTTACAAACTTGAAGGCGAGCGTATTGTGCGGTCATTAGTCAGAAAGAATTGTGTATTAAGGTTTTCCAATATCTATGGCAACCTTTACGACATTCACGGACGTGTGATACCGACGTTTGTAAGCACAGCCATAAAAGGCGGCGAAATCAGGCTTGAAAGCGGCGAACAGATTATTGACTTCACCTATATCGACGATACTGTCGCCTCAATTATCCAATGTATGAAAATGTTGCAGTCGGGAGACATCGATGCTGAAACCGTACACATCTCTCCCGGAGTTGCCAACAAGATAACGGATATAATTGACATTCTGCGAGATATGGGATTTAAATTCGCTGTCCGTAAAAATCCGCCACGCAGTTATGACGTGCAGCGTTTTGTGGGCGATACCGTGCACAGACAACAAATCTTCGGGGACAGGAGTTTTATCGGACTTCGCGAAGGGATAGGAAAATTGATAAAATTAGTTCGGCAAAAATCATAACAATCTCGTCCCACTAATTGAGGCTTTGGCCGGCCCGTCAATGAGTTTGCGAGGGAGTCGCGACAATTGCCGAACATTTTTTTTGCAAAAGTGACTTCACTTTCAAAAAATGTTGTTATTTTGCGCTGACAATCCCAACCGTTACAGGAGGGACTGTCAAAAATACGACATATAAAATTAAGGCGTTACTTCACGCTTTGTACTTGACTAATTGGAATTTGGCCGTTTCGATAATCCGTCAACTTCAAAGCAACGGTGATGACCTCGTGTTCTATGCAACGATGACGTACTGCACATTTCTACTGTGCGGTATGGTTTGCAAATCGTGGGGCTTTCGGCGTTGCTCGTTTCTGACGGATGAGCCGGACAAAGCCTCAATTAGTGGGACGAGCGACAAAGTAAAATTCCACGTTTTTCTTTTGTATCGTCATCTATCGAAACTAACAAAAACAATACTTTCTGATTTGGGATTTGCAGAAAACAATTTTTTACCATTATGAAAAAAAGATTTTTTGCAGCCGTAGCACTTGTGCTGACAATGGTCGCATTCAGTTCTTGCTATTCCACCAAGACTTACGTAGGTGAGTATCAGGAGATTTCGCACAACGGCACAGCCGACACCTACACGTATGCCGAGGGCAAACAACTCTACCTCTTCGGCGGTCTCATTCCGCTTGGACACACACGTGTCTCCACACCCAAGAGCGGCAACTGCGAAGTGGTAACAAGATTCACATTCCTCGACTTGCTGATTTCGGGAATCACCTGTGAGATTCTCACAATGCAGACTGTCAAGGTCAATGCAGTAACAGAAGAAACCAAATAATAATTTATTGAACAATACACAACAAAAATGAAAAAACGTTTAATTTACGGTTTGTTGGCATTGCTGACAATCTCGGCAGGCGTAGTACCGTGCGGCGACGACGAAGAGGATTCATCCACCACAACAACGACCAACACAACCACCAACAACGGCACGAAAGGCAAGTACACTGTGGCTTACTCAAACTGCGACAGGTTGGGCTTGTAGGCAAACATCATTTCGCGCAGAAACTGCTCCCTGTCCACCCTTGTGGCAGGATTGTCGATGGCGTTAAGTATCAAAGAATTAATGTTCATAACAGCGTCTATTTGATTGGTAATTCGGGACAAATATAAAAAAAAATTGCAGAAACGAAAAAAATAAACTACCTTTACCCCGCAAACAAAACATCGAACACTATGCGCAGATTCAACATAACAGGAACGTGCATTCCCAACAAGCACTATATGGTGGACATCACCGACCGACTTGACGAAATTGAAAAACAAGTGTCTATGGGAGAATACCTCACCATCAACCGTGGCAGACAATTCGGCAAGACTACCACGCTTTTCCATTTGGCGAAACGGCTGAGCGAGAAGTATGTAGTGTTTTCGATTAGTTTTGAGGCATTTAGCAGCAATCATTTTCGCACCAACGACACCCTCGCATACTCTTTTGTGGAGGCGTTATGGACAAAAATAGAACGCAACTTAACACGCAATGCCGACGACTGTGTAAAAAAATCGCTGTCTGACATTCTTAAAGCCAATGCGAAGAAAAAGGAAATATCCCAAAACGATTTCTCCAAACTGATATTCGACATCTGCTCCCAATCGTCAAAACCAATTGTTGTGTTTATCGACGAGGTGGACAACGCGAGCAACTACGATTCGTTCATAAATTTGTTGAGAGTTCTGCGTGACAAGTATTTAAACGCAGAAAACGACCCGACATTCCAATCCGTAATTCTTGCTGGCGTTTACGACATCAAAAACCTCAAACTCAAAGTGCGTCCCGACAGCGACCACCAATACAATAGTCCGTGGAACATTGCGGTGGCTTTCAAGGAGAGAATGTCTTTTTCCAAGGAACAGATTGCCCAAATGCTCGGCGACTACGAAAACGACCATCATACGGGTATGGACCTCAATGGAATTGCCTCGTTGATAGAGGATTATACATCGGGATACCCGTTTTTGGTATCAAAAATATGCCTTACCATCGACGAAGAAAAACTCGGTTGGACTACCGAAGGCGTCATCGAGGCTGTGAAAATCCTGCTCGTTGAAAAAAACACCTTCTTCGACGACCTCAACAAGAAGTTAGATAACTTTCCTGAATTGGAATCGCTCTTGAAAGACATCCTATATTACGGCAAACCCTGCCCATTCAACTTGGACATCAAGATAATTGACATCGCGCAGATGTTCAATTACATAGCCAACAACAAGGGTTATGTGAAAATCTCAAACCGCATAATAGAAACCCGTCTTTACAACAAGTTTATGGCGGTGGATGTGCGTGGCAAAATGTTTGACGCGGGCGAGATAGAAAAGTCGCAATTCATAGAAAACGGCTCTCTCAAAATGGATTTGATTTTGGAACGTTTTGCCTTCCACTTCAACCAAATCTACGGCAAACAGACCAAGGAGTTCAAGGAGGAGGAAGCACGCCGTTATTTTATGCTCTACGTCCGCCCAATCATCAACGGCACAGGTAATTACTACATCGAGGCACAGACCCGCGACCGCTCCCGCACCGATATGGTCATCGACTATTTGGGCAAGCAATACGTCATCGAAATGAAGATTTGGCGCGGCAACTCTTACAACGAGCGCGGCGAACAGCAACTCGCCGAATACCTCGACTTCTACAACATCACCAAGGGCTACCTGCTCAGTTTCTGTTTCAACAAAAAGAAAATCCCCGCCGCCAAGACCATAAAGATTGGCGACCGCGAGATTGTGGAAGTTGTAGTATAAACGCTTACTCCATCTTCCGTAATTCAAACTTGTCCCCGTACATCGTCCAACTTAGCGGCAAAGTCATCCCAAAATTCTTTTCGGAGAGAAATTTTTGTTGGGCGATGATGCGCGAGAGGTCTTCGTGGGCGGCTTCTTTTTTCATAATTATAGTCCGCGCTGACAAAAATGCCGAAAGCCATTCTGTTTCGTCGCCACCGAGCGATGGCGGACGATGCGAAGAAAGCGCGGCTTGACGGATTCCGCCAAAACTGTCCTCGTCGTCGCCGGGGCCGTGCACCACAAGAGCGTCGTAATAAACAAATGTTCCAAGTGTGCTAATACCGTCTTTTTCAGCATAATAAAGCGCAGTATTGTAATACATCGCGTCCAAAACAGAATCCTGTGCCATTAACATCTCGTTATCCTTGGCGGCAAGTTTCCAAGCCCTGACAAACTTTTTGCCGAGACCTATGTGCGAGGGCGTGCCGTTAACTTTTTCGAGGGCGGGAAGATATTTTTGAAGCGGATTGTTGACGGGTTTTAATGCAACGTAACGCTTTACGACCTCCAACATATCGCCCGTACCCGACGTAAAACCAATGACTCCTGCCGTGTATCCGCGTCCATCGTCGATGTCCTTTATAAAAGCGTATTGCGCCTTGAAATCGAGCGACGAATTTTCCGCCGACGACACAATGCAAAAAATATCGTCCTCATATCCTGAGCCACTTCGCGAGAGAAAACTTGAGCGGCACAAAATATTGGTGTTAACAGCAATAATATGATTATCAGTGATTTACGCATATAGAAAATAAAAAAAGTTTATTGCTGATACACGTTTCTTGTATATCGACAATAAACTTTAAGTCTTGAAAAAAAAATTACAACATCTGCGGCGGTTTGTAATTGCTACTATTTGAACTTGCTGCATTTACACTGACGTTTTGCTTTCTGTAATGTTCAACTCCCAAACGTGCAATCATGTTGGAAATATTTGTATCTGTATTTGCCTCAACACTAATAAAATGGTCGCCGAGAAGTTTTTCCCAACAGGTTTTAACTTCATTCATTTGTCCCGACCAATCAAGGATGTTGATGTGGTAAATTTCCCATTTTTGCTGAGCCTCTTTTATGATTTCTTCTGAAGTCATACTTTTTTCACCACTGCCAAAAATTTCTGACAACGAACTTTTTGGATAATCAGCATGATTCGGTTCATCTCCAATTGTGATTAAAAGTCCTTTTTTACCACGCTTGCTGATAGCATCGCAAGAAGTATGTCGCGCCGCAAAATAGTAAACAAGCGATGTACTTTCACCGCCGTTACCACCACCGCCGCCTTCCAAATAAACGGCTTTAAGCCATTTTTCAATCAGTTCGTCACTGGCTTCAAACTGTCCGGCTTGAAACGGAACATCATCGCATTTGTGATCGCCGTACGCTGTAAAACAAAGTTGAGGACACGGCACGCCTTCTTCCAAAAGTTTTTTCATAACTTCCGGCAAATCGTTTTTGATGAGGCTTTCGGGTACATGTCCCATACTGCCTGTAACATCCAAACCAATTATAATTGGCAATGTATCAGGATGTTCATCGTTTTCACAACATTCACGAACCACACCTTTGGGATTCATCTTAGGATCCAAAGAATTGTTAGAAAAAATAGCTTCGCGGCTTTCTTGTGCGTAACTTACTGAACGCATTCGCGCCGTATCGTATGAATAATGTCCTGCTCCCATAATTATTTGATTTTAGAAGTCCAACCTGGAATTAACTCTTTGATTTTTTCAGCCTCGGAATACGGTCCGAAAAGGTATTCGTAACGGTCGATTACAATTTCCAAAATGATAAGTTCGTTGCGTTTGTCGATACCGATTTGGATATCTTTTTCTTTGAACGCAGCGGCATTAAAATCGCTTGGAACTACCTGAGTACTTGTAATATTTGACGGACACAAATCAAGTATAAGATTTTCACGTTGTCTGTCGTATTGACGGATTCTGCGACAACGGTCCTCGATGTCGCGACGGTATTCTATTTCGGTATCTTCGGCGATACCTTCGGCTCTGTCCTCGCGTATTTGTCGGAAAGATGCCGTAAGATTATCTTTAAATTTTGCCATAGTAGTTTGATATTAATTGTCCGCTCAAATGTAAACAAATTGTTTTTACTTCCAAAAAAATTTAGAAGAAAAAATCAAAAAATTAAAAAATTTAATTATAAATCACCGAATTAAACAAATAAAACGAAGATTATAAATTCAAGGTTTACAAGTATATAACAACGGGAAACACTGAACTTCTAAACGGGTTCTGAGCTTTCCGACGGACAAAATATAAAAAACTATTTTCCGTCTTTGAGGTTAATCAAAATTACGCCATTTGAACCTTGATTGCCATAAATTGATGAACTGCCGTCTTTTATCATCGAAATTTCTTTCACTTCGGACGGTAAGATATAATCAATATTATTAACTATCACACCGTCAACAACATACAAAGCGCAATTGGAACCGTAAATAGAATGTGGACCTCTTATTATTACGCAATTGTTTTGGATTGAAACATTGTTGAAACGATATTTAATCACGTCAAAAATATTGTTATAATTGCTGTAATCACAGCCTTTTGGGAGATACTGAACGGCTTGAGTCCTGTGTTTTTCGCTGATATAACCGTAACCGATTGCAAGTTCCACATTTTCTTCGGTTGGTGTAAAATGTAGTTTTACAAAAATTGAGTCTTGGGTTTTGTGACTGATTTTTGTAATTGTAGGATTAAATGATTTTCCGCTGATTTTCAGTTTGTCTTTACGATTACAAACGATAGAAAATCCGCCAAGTGAATCTGTAACGGTAGAAGTCTGAGCCTCAGCAGCTTTCACCTCAACTCCGCTTACCGGCAAACCGTTTAAGACCGTAACTTTTCCGTAGACTACTCTTGTTTGCTGAGCTTTAATCACTGAAATACAAATCAGTAGGAAAATTAATGTTAACAATGTTCTTTTCATGATTATAATTACTTTAGTATTAGCGCCGAAATCTACAAAAATTAATTTACAAAAAAAATCTTTTAACATTATTTATTGATAATTTTACATGGACTGTTTTCAATCATAAAAGAAGTCAGAAGAAAATTGTAAAAATAATTTTGTATGTTCACAAAAACATCATACATTAGCATTATCAAACTCAAACAAAATAGAAGATGTTAGAAACAAAAACATTAATAGTTAGGTTCAATAACGACCTGAAAAGTTTTGAAATTCCGTTATTTAGAGGAGCTGTAATTTCGGCTTCGGGATACGACGATGTACTTTACCACAATCATCAAGGCGACAATTACCGCTATTCATACCCATTGATACAGTACAAAAGAATCGACAAAAAAGCGTCGATATTTTGCATTGGAAGTGGTACAGAAAGCATTGGAAAATTGTTTTGCAACGGTGAATTTGAATTTCAGATTGGCGAAAGGAAAGTTCAAATGGAAATTGACACAATAAAAGCGACCAAGTATCTGATTCAACTTTGGCAAACGGAGCTGACATACAGAGTAGTAAGATGGTTGCCGCTAAACACAGAAAATTATCACCGTTACAATGCGATAGAAAGTCTCACCGAAAGAATCACTTTTTTGGAACATATTCTTACAAGCAATCTGTTATCGATGTTAAAAGGGCTTGGAATTTTTATTGAAGGAGAATTAACAGTCAAAATTACGGCACTTGACGAACCATACATCCAAACATACAAAGGCGTGAAACTCATGGCATTCAATTGTAATTTCAAGAGCAATTTGAGTATACCTCATTACGCCGGCATTGGCAAAAATGCGAGCAACGGCTTTGGCATTGTTTACCGCAGCAACCCGCAATCGCATTGAAAAAAGAAAAAAGGAAAAAACTAACGACAAATTTTATTTTAAAAATATTTGTATTACAACAAAATACTATCCGAATTTAAAAGAAAAGAAAAAAGAATTTTAAAAGCAGAAATTAAGCGAACTAATTAAAAAAAAATTAAAATTAATTTGGATAATAAAAATATATTTTTCAAATTTGAGACGTAAAACAAATTTCTTCTGCCATAATTAGTTGATGCACATAATTAGAGAGCATATTCCATTAGAACAAGGATTAAGACTTATATGCCGCACGCTCGTCTTGTTTTTTAACAGCCATTAGAGAGCATATTCCATTAGAACAAGGATTAAGACATCTGATTTGCTCCGCTTCTGCGCGGAGTTTTTCAGATTAGAGAGCATATTCCATTAGAACAAGGATTAAGACTATTTACTGTACCTCCGTTATTTTCAATCATCGTACCATTAGAGAGCATATTCAATTAGAACAAGAATTAAGACTGCCTTCTTCAAGGCTACTTTAACATTCTGTGTCATAATTAGAGAGCATATTCCATTAGAACAAGGATTAACTTTCCGTCTAAATATTCCATTAGAAGAAACTCGAATATTGATTGTATTTTCTGTCTTGAAAAAATATCATAACTTTGCGACGTAAAATCACAAAAAAATATGAAAGAAGATTCAATGGAATGGAAAGTACTTGATAGCGAGTACCTTTACAAACAACCATGGCTCACCGCCAGACGCGATCACGTAAAACTGCCAACCGGCGCGGAAATCCAAAATTTCTACGTCTTGGAATATCCCGATTTCGCAAATATTATCGCAATCACCAAAGACGGAAAATTTCTTTTGGAAAAGCAATACCGTCACGCTCAGAAACTTACAGCATACGAAATCCCGGCAGGATGCGTTGAAAAAGGCGAAGAACCAATCGAGGGCGCAAAACGCGAACTTTACGAAGAAACAGGTTACGCAGGTGGCAACTGGCAACTTTTCATGAAAACAAGTCCAAACGCCGGTGTTTGTACAAATTACAGCTACACTTTTTTGGCTGTCGGCGTCGAAAAGGTTTCTACTCAACATCTCGAAGAATCTGAAGATATCAAAATCGAACTTTTTGACAAGGATGAAGTATTCAAGATGCTAAAAAATGGTGATTTTCATCAGGCAATGATGGTTGCGCCATTGTGGAAATATTTTGCAGAAAATCACTAAAATTTATCACAGTGTGAACAGTGCTTTATCAAAAATAGTAAAAAAAATACTATATCCCGCACCGAAAATCAACTCTCAAAAACTCAAACAAAAGTTCAAAGGTCAATGGGTTGTGATAACGGGAGCGTCTCGCGGAATTGGTGAAGCACTTGCCAGCCGACTGATAAATTGCGGGGCAAAACTTATTCTCGTTGCTCGTAGTGAAGACAAACTGAAAGCATTATATTTCAAAGCGTTAGAAAACAATTGCGAAGTAAAAATCTCGATAACCGATTTAAGAAACCGAGAGCAACTGAACGCATTTTGTGAGGCTCTGAGGCAACAACCCGATGTCAAATACGTATTCTGCAACGCCGGAAAATCCATTCACCGCAAAATCATGGATTCAATTGACCGTATGCATGATTTTGACCGGACTATGGATTTGAATTTCAAGGCTTTAACATCAATTGGATTAGCAGTGTTGCCCAACTTGCAGAAAAATCACGGTAAAATTATCTATACATCTTCCGTGAGCTGTCTTTACCCCGCAGCACCTAAGTGGAGTGCGTATCATTCGTCGAAATGTGCAGCAAATATTTGGTGTCAAACTGTTGATAATGAGTTAAAAACACAAGGCGTAAGAGTTCAAATTGCTTACATGCCGTTGGTACATACTCAGATGTCGGATGTTACAGAAATTTATCGCAAAATGCCCGCTTATTCAGCCGAAGAAGCTGCCGACATTTTATTGAAGCTAAGCATCAGCGACAAAAGATGTTACAAGCCGTGGTGGGCATGGTTGACCGAAGTTCCGGCATTTTGTTTGTCACCAATTGTTAGAAAAATTTACAATCTAATAAAATGAATTTACTTTTTACACTTATAAAACTGCATTTAATAACGCCACGGGGAATTTTCAGACTTCTACAATCTTTTGTTTCTGAAGGACTTACCTCGATGTCGTTGTTACGTTTTGCTTCCAAATATTATCCCGAAAATACGGCAATTGTTTCTGAATCTGAACGTTTAACATACAAACAATTTTACAAAAAAGCAATTTTACTAAGTGCAATTCTGAAACGAAATTTCAATATCCAAAATTCTGACAATGTAGCACTGATTTGCAGAAATCACACAATATCAGCACTTTTGCTGCCGTCGTTGCAACGCATAGGCGCAAATACCAAAGCTCTTAACACTGATTTTTCAGTTGAAAACTTTCAGCAAATTCTTTCAAAACAAAAATTCAAACTGCTGATTTACGATGATGAATTTCTCAGTAAAATACCGTTGATTGTAAATTGTAAAGCGGTAACTTCCAAATATTTAGCTACATTTCTTAACGATACAAAAGTCTCACCCGCTCCCCTACCCCGCTTAAAATTTTTTAAAAGTCCCAACATCTCGGTAGTTACCGGCGGCACGTCAGGCGGATACAAAGAAGCATCGAGGAAACCGTCTGTATTTCAGTTTCTTCCGCCATTTTTCTCGTTATTACGCGACATCAAAATACAACGTTACCAAAATGTATTGATTGCATTGCCGTTTTACCACGGATTCGGACTTTGTACTTTGATTATTTCGATTTTGATGGGTAAAAAAATCAGTCTCGCAAGATATTTTGACGCTGAAAATATTTTGCAAACTATTAATAATGAACAAATTGACATTTTCCCGGCTGTTCCCGTCATGTTGACAAGGATGTGGGATGTATTTCTGTCAACAACAAAATTTCATGATATAAAAAATTACCTAAGATGTATAATTTGCGGTGGCGACCGTCTCGACAAAAAACTTGTAAACCAAACAAGCGAAATTTTTGGTGACATCTTGTACAATCTTTACGGAACTTCCGAAGCCGGATTTTTCATGCTCGCCACGCCCAACGATCTAAAAATCAATGCAGAATCCACAATCGGGAAACCTATTTTCGGAGTTAAATGCGAAATCCGCAATCCCGATTCCAATGGTGTCGGTACATTTTGGGCAAAATCGCCGTGGGCTGTTACGTCGCTCAGAAATTGCTGGCAATCAACGGGTGACAGAGTTTCAATGAACGAAGCAGGATATTATTTTTATCACGGTCGCGAGGACAGAATGGTGGTTTGCGGCGGTGAAAATGTTTATCCCGAAGACTTGGAACGGGCACTTTGCGAACTGAATTTTGTAACCGCCGCCAAAGCTTTTCCGATGCCTGACAAGGATTTCGGAACGGTTCTAAATGTAAAAATCGAGCTGAAAAAAGGTACGGAAATCTCATCGGAGGAAATAGTTAACTACCTGAAAACCAAAATAACACGAGCCGCAATGCCTCACAAAATAGAATTCGGAAATATTAAATCGCTGTCAACAGGCAAAACTGCAATCTAAAAGATGTTAACAAAAAAAAGCGTAAAACAAAGTCAAAATAAATTTGGAAATCTAAGAAAAATTTGCAAAATTTGTGCAGAATATAAGATGTAAAAACAAAAAACAACTTTTAATTATGGCTTATGTCAACGAAAAAAAGTCCAAACTGATGAATATCTTCAAAGATACATTGGACTTTATCAGAGAAGAAGAAGATCTTTATGACAGCGTAGAATACAGCAAACGCGAAACCGAAATTATCAAAGCCGATGAGTATTACGACCTTGAGGACACAAACCGCAACGGCAAAATTGTAGTAACAAAATCCAGAACTTTTGAAGCTGCAATGCGTTACGCTCAAGACGAGGCTTACAGCGACAAACTGATTGCAGTACTGAATTTTGCGTCGGCAACCAATCCGGGCGGCGGCGTGGAATACGGTGCAACTGCTCAAGAAGAATCGCTTTGCAGATGCTCTACTCTGTATCCGGTTTTGAGTCAACACAGATTAGCTATCGATTTTTATGAACCTAACCGCAAGGCTCACAATCCGTTGCACACCGACGATATAATTTATTCGCCGGGAATTGTAATTGTAAAAACCGACGAGGAATTGCCGGAACGTATGCTGGAAGACGATTGGTGTCAAGTGGATGTTATTACATGTGCTGCACCGAATTTAAAACCGCCGAAGTCAACAAGTTACAAACCGCAAAACGCTGATTCAGCAGAAAAAATCAGCAACGAAGAATTGTATGATTTGCACCTGAGCCGCGCACAACATATCTTGAATGTAGCAGCAGGTCAAGGCGTTGATATTCTGATTCTTGGTGCTTTTGGTTGCGGCGCGTTTATGAACAATCCGAATGTGGTGGCAAGTGCTTACAATGATGCGTTGAAAGATTACGCTAAATATTTTGACGTTGTAGAGTTCGCAATTTATTCAACTCCTTACGATTCAAAAAATTACAAAGCATTTTACGACACGCTAACAGACTAACTCTTTCATAAATAAAACAAAAAAACGGTGGGTTCTTAATTGTTTTTTGAACTCACCGTTTTTGTATAATTTAATTAAAATTTTTATTCACTGATTTTAAACCAATCGAAGTCAGCATAGCCGCCCGGCTGTTTGGTTGAATAATTGAACAACGCAAATCTCTGACCCATAAAATGATCAAGTCGATAAACCATTTGAAGTGTATCACCGAGATTTTTCCACTCTTTGCCATCGAGCGAGTAAGAAAATACTGCCTTATCGTGTTGATTTTCAAAATCGCAGTCAGCTTTTAAATAAACCTGCTCAGCATCCAAAGCTACTGAAGCAATTTCTTTCTGAATCGGTTTGTAATCTTCCTCAAATTGATTATTAACCGCAACAACAAAACGTTTGCCGTTTTCTACCTTAACGCCGATATATCCGAATCGTCCCGCCAAAAGTGCAAGTCCGGCAACATCTCCGTCTTTCAGACCGGCAGCATCAAGAAGTGCAGAACCGCTGCATTTTGGTCCGAATGTTCTTTGTGTCAACATGTTGCGACTAAACAAAAATGAATCGTCGATACGGTCGGTTTTCAATCTCATAAAGCCTTTACGCTCAGAAAGTGACCATAATTCATTGACCGGATTGTGATTCCACTGCCAAACAAGTTTCAATTTGTCGCCCGAAAAATCATCGCTGTCCACAATTCCCGGAATCAAACTTTTGTTTTTCGGAAGATTAAGCTCGTCCGGAACTTTGCCGTCAACACCAAAAACCGGCCAACCGTCTTTCCATTCCACCGGTACCAAATATGGAATACGACCGACAGCACCTCTGTCACCAAACAAGTATGCAAACCATTTACCATCAGGAGTATCCACAAGTCCGCCCTGTGCAACGCCTTTGTCCTGAAGTACTACTTTGCCCTCGTAAGGTCCGAAAAGATTGTCAGCACGATGACAAACCACGGTACGCATACCGCCTCTTGGCCAAACGATATTGAAAAGATAGTATTTACCGTTGATTTTAAACATCTGAGAACCTTCAGCTCCAAGCATAATATCATCGCCGGCGGGTTTGCTTGCATTTTCTATCAAAACTTTTTCAGTTCCTTCTATTACGCCGCTGAAATCCGGTTGCAACTCTCTGATACTCAACTTACCGTTGCCGTTTATCATGTAAACATGACCATCATCTTCAAACATCACGGTATGGTCGTGAAGTGCGGGTTTAAACTCGTGACGTTCCC
Source organism: Bacteroidales bacterium (assembly GCA_017541145.1). GTDB lineage: Bacteria > Bacteroidota > Bacteroidia > Bacteroidales > UBA3824 > UBA3824. The sequence goes on from JAFXZT010000062.1 coordinate 32,214, forward strand.
AATTTCCGGTTTCAGGATTATCGGTTGTAAAGAAATAAGTTTTGTTTGTAACATTATCAAAAGTACTGACAACAAACTTGTTGTTAACATATCTGATACAACTTGCCCACGAACCGCTGCCGTAAGTGTTTTTGCCGTTCAAAAGCATTGTTTCATCTTGATTACCAAGAATATCGTAACAATAACTTACGATTTTCCAGTTAGCAAGATCTTTTGAAGTCATAACCGGCACACCCGGATTCATGTGCATTGTAGTACTTGTAAGATAATAAGTGTCACCAACCCGAACCATAGACAAGTCGGGAACATCCGCCCAAATTACGGGATTTGTACATCTTTCTGTAGCCGAAGAATCTACAGAAGAGGCGTTGTTATTTTGATTAGAACCGCAAGAAGCGAAGAACAACGCAACAGACAACAGACTAATTGATAAGATTTTACGTTTCATTTGATTTAAGTATTAATTTTTCGCAAGATACGTTATTTTTACTTCAATTACAACAATTAAATCATTGACACGCAAAAAAAATATCCCACAAAAATTTGCGGGATATTTATCATTTTAATTTTTTTTTCGGAATATTACTTAGGCATACCGATAACTTTGGTATCAACAAAGAAACAGTTATTACCCATTGTTTTTAGTTGACTGCCTGCTTCAAAAGTTACAGTTTTTAAATCATAAGAATAAAAAGCGTAGTCACCAATTGTAGTTACTGATTTAGGAATTGTAAAACTTTCGACCCCTGCATATTCAAAAACAGCAATTCCAATAGTTTTCAATTTAGTACCTTCTTCAAAATTGAACTTTTTTAAACTACCACAATCATTGAAAGCACCATTACCCAATTCAACAACACTTTTTGGCAATGTAAATTCTGTGAGTCCTGATTGTTTAAAAGCATCGTTGGAAATAATCTCCAATTGACTGTCTTTTTCAAAATTTACCTTTTTTAAATTGCTACAATAACCAAAAGCATCAAGTATAATTTTTACTGATTTAGGAATTGTAATTTCGTTAATTCTCTTGCAATTACTAAAGTTCTTATACAAAAATTCAAGTGTATTAGGTAAAATAACCTTTATTTCTGCACCAATTTCGTAATTGCCAAACATCTCTCTTGGTAAATACTTTAAATTCGTATTTGAAAAATCAAAAGTTAAAGGAATATCTGAATATTTACATAAACTTTCTACAACCTCAAATGAAGCACTAGAATTAAGTCTACCACCTGCTGATAGCTTCCAACTAGAATAATTGTCAGTACCTTTTTCCGGGAAATCTACGGCTCTGTTAAGTCCACAGTTACCTTCAATAATAAAGTACATCATTTCAGGTCTGTTTTCTTTGGCATAAGCCTCCAAATATTCCGGAATATCTTCGTATTTACAACGAACAACATTTGAAAACACTGCATAAAGTGTAGTGTTTTTATCTGTTGTAAAGTCGGTAACAACTTCACCTTTTGAAGTTTTTGCCCAACCTTTAAACACGTAACCGGCAATATCAACAACAGGCAATTCAACTGCGGAATTTACAACTGCTTTTACATCTGACGGAGCTGTACCTTCAACACCATTCAAATCAAAACTAATCAAAACAGTTTCTTCTTCTTTCTCAGTTTTTCCTGATTCTGAAGGATTTTGATTTTCATTGTTTTCTGTGTTTTCTGGATTTTCAGAAGGTTTTTGGTCTTCGGGTTTTGTTGTGTTTCCTGAATTTTGTTGTTGAGAAGAGTTTTCCGGATTCTCTTTATTTTCTACTTGTTGTTTTTGATCAACATCGTCATCTTTATCTTTATTACATGACGAAAAAAAGCTAGCAGAACTTAACAACATCATTGCTGCTAACAAATAGTGTTTTTTCATTTGCAGATAAATTAAGTTAAAATAGTAATCAATGCTGTTAAAACGGATAAAAAATTTAATTATTATCACTTCAGCAAATTATTTTTTTCAATTAGCGCAACAATACTTCACAATCAACTTCTAATCAACACAATAACCGATCAAAATAAAATATAGAATCCAACAAGTAAAATCCGCAAGGTAAAAAAAAAAAAAAAATAACAGCAAAGTGCAATAAGTTTAAAAATCTTTTTATACATTTGCACCGAAAAAAATTTAGCCATTAGCTAAAAAATTATTTTAAACAAATTAAATATAAACAATAAAAAATGAAATTAGTTAAATTATTCATTGTTGCAGCAGTATTGGCAGTAACAGCACCTGCATTTGCGCAGGACGTAAACTTCGGCGTACTTGCCGGTTTTAACTCTTCTAACGCATCAGTAAAAATTGCAGGAAATGATGTTGATGATTTGAAATCAAAATTAGGTACCAATATCGGTGCATTCGTAGACTTCAATTTCAGCGAAAAACTCGCGTTGGAAACAGGACTTCAGTTTGAACAAAAAGGTCACAAATATGAAGAAGAAATAGCATCAGGATTTGGATTTTCTATTAAATTTACAACAAAAACCATCATCAACTACTTAACAATTCCTGTAAACGCGCGTTTGAATTTGCCGCTTGGTGAAAAAAACCTCTATTTCCTCGCCGGTCCTACATTAGGAATCGCTATTTCAGGTAAAGAAAAACTTGATGGAGGTGATAACGATGATGACGACGATATGGAATTTGACGAAGAAGACGATGAAGATAAATTAAAATTCGGTAACGAAGATGATTGTGATTATAGACGTTTGAATATCGGCGCTCGTTTTGGCGTTGGTTTTGAATTCTCTAACAAACTTGGTATCAGATGTACTTATGACCTCGGCTTGTCTAATCTTGTACCAAAAGGTGACAGCGACAACTCATATAAATCAAAAGCTTTTGGTATCGCTTTGACATACAAATTCTAATTTGAAATAATAACTCTTTTTCAAAAATAACTAACACCGCATCTTGCAACATAGCTTCAAGATGCGGTGTTTTTTTATGTTGACTTTTATTATTTTTGCAATTGCTTTTAAATGGAAAAAAATCAAAATGAAATCCAAATTAATTTCTTCGGCTCTCGGTATCATCATTTTAATTCCGTTAGGATTGTTCTCAAGGCATATCAATTGGCTTCCGTCTGAAACCGGCGATGCACTTTGGGCTATGATGATGTTTTGTATTTGGAGATTTTTGTTAATCAACAGAAATTTGAATTTTGTTGCAATTATCAGTTTGATATGTTGTTACGCTGTGGAATTTTCTCAACTTATTACTTGGCAATGGCTTGTAGAGTTACGTAAAACTTTTATCGGACACATGATTCTCGGTCAAGGTTTTCTCTGGATTGATTTGTTGGCTTATACTATTGGAATTGCTTGTATTTGGTTAGTTTTCAGAAAGATAGAAAAGTAACTCAAATTTCCGCAAGTATTTTTTTCGAACACCGAATTAAACTAATAAAACTAAGATTTTTATTGGATTCGCCTTAATTCGGTGATGAATAAAACAACTCAAAGTTGAGTAAATAAAAAAAAGGGGAAACTCCGAACATGCCGGAAATTTCCCCACTAAAAAATGAACTGTATGATTTTATTGTGCTGTTACTGTCGCTGTTTTTGCTTCAGGATCAAGAACAAATGTGTAAGTTCCGGCAGTAATACTCAAGTTGTCACCATCTTGAGTCAAAGCATTGAGAGCACCACCGAAGTTAATATCCCAACCGCCTGCCCAACGGAATTTGTATTGTCCGTCTTTTACAGTAATTGTTTTTGACCATAATTTGGTTACAGGATCATAATCCATTACGATACCTTTGTCCCAACCGAATTCACAAGCTTCACCGATGATTTCCCAACCGGTAGCTACTACTGATGCCGTCATTTTCTTCTGATCAACAGTCAATTTGTAATAACCTGATTTCTCAACTTTGATGTTATCACCTTCACCGATTTTGAAACTGCCGTCTTCTGCGATATCGCCGACAATACCAATCCAAGCTCCTGTTCCGTCATCGTAGAATTTGAATTCGTTGGATTCTGTAGGAATATAAATCACACCTGAGAATACGTAATCACGAGCTTCGGATGTAATTACAAAATCTTCGGTCTTGTTGTTCCAATCATTGAATGTTCCCGGAATTGTAAGACTTGCACTTGAAAGTTCAATTTCGGTTTCTTCAATTGAATATGTGTATTTTCCGGCGTTTACAAGATTCAATTTAACGATGTAAGCATGAGCTTTTTCAATCACGAAATTATCACCGCCCGGAGCAAGTGTAAAATCCTCATCGCCTTTGCCGTAATTGATATCCCAACCGCTGTTGGCACGGAACTTAAATTCACCGGCTGTAAATGATGAAATTGCAGTCCAAATACCTGTAGCTTCGTCGAAATCCATTTTGGTATCTTTGTCCCAAGCTCCTGAAGTTGCACTACCGATAAGTCCCCAAGTTGTTTGAATGCCTGCTGAGAAATTACCGTCTTCGTCTGAAGCAATTTCTACAAATCCGGTATTAATTTCAGGATTCAACACATTGTCTTGAGATATCACTTCAAATGTTTTACCGTCCAACACTGCAAACGAAGTAGCATCATCCGGAATATTTACATAACCTTGGTAAGTGCCGTCGCCATCAGGGTCACCAATCAAGTATGATTTTTCAAAATTGAAATCAGGATATCCGACTGCAACGTAAGCGTAATTCCAAGAAACGGTTTCGATTTTGGAATCGTAAGGAGTAATTTTTACATCCAAAGTGTTTTCACCTTCGTCACTATGTTCGTAATCAACAATTTCGGATACAATTGAAATTGTATAATCAGAAGAAATTCCCGGGAAAGCTCCTGTCTCAGCAGCAAGAGAATTTACTACAGAATTGTCGATTTCAAGTGAAGTATCAGTAGTTTCGCCCAAAAGAACTTCTTTGCCGGTTTTATTGTTTTTTAATTTTACAACATAATTAACGGCAGCACCATTGTAATTTGCAGCGTTCCAAGTAATTACCGGAAATTTTCCGGTAATATTACTTTTATCTAACGCTACTTCAGAATTTTGAATTGAATTGAATTCTGCTTTTTTCAGAAGTTCAAAAACGGGAGTATGCTCGTCCTCGCAGGCAGCAAATGTCAACATCAAAGCTGCCGGTATAATGAAAAATTTGTTTAATGCTTTCATAATCCAATAGTAATTAGTTTACGGAATATCCGTCGTTTTGTTTAAGATTAAGGTTTGCACCCATATCGTCGGAAGGAATCGGATAAACAGCATAGAATGCCGCAACATCTTTACCTTCAGCAACACCGCCCTTCCAAGGCCAATTGTAACCGGAAGTGTATTTGCCGAAACGAATCAAATCGGTACGACGCTGAGCCTCGTAAAATGTCTCACGACCTCTTTCGTCACACAAATAGTCAAGACTGAGTTCGCCAATCGGTTCTGAAATTCCGGCTCTTTCGTGGAGTGCATTGATATATTTCAAAGCATCTACCTCATTGCCGGAACGGAAAAGAGCTTCTGCAATATTCAAATATATTTCACCCAAACGGAACAACGGAAAATCGGTATACGCTTCAGCTGAAGGAGGCAATGTTCCGTCTTTGTAAACATTGTAGAATTTTGTAACAGGAATACCGTTGTTTTTGAAAGAAGATTCGTCTTTGATTTCGTTGCTTGTAGTACCGTCGAGACGAAGCATTGCCATACGAGAATCTTTGTCGCAATTGGCTTCACGCTCAAAAACATCCAAGAAAGAAGATTTTGCTCTTACACCTTGCCAAGCACCTTTGGCATTGGTTTCGGTTTGATAATCACCGGAACCCCAGCACAAGAGAGCAGTCATACCGCCCCAAGTCATGGTTTGATCGCCTTCGTAACGAACCGGCAAAATCATTTCGAGAGATTGGTCGTTGTCAGCTTTGAACATGTCACCATAAACGGGTTCAAGCTTGTAACCAGCATCAATTACTTTTTGTGAATATGTAATACATTCATTATACTTTTCAACACCGATGTAAACTTTTGCGTTGAGATAAAGTCTTGAAAGAGCAGCCCACGCAGCAGCTTTGTTAGCATGACCGTATTCGCTTGAATATCCGGGTTTTGCGTCTGACATCTCTTCTGCACTTTCCAAAAGTTGTTTTTCGATATAATCAAAAAGATCTTTTGCTTGTATTTGCTGAGGATTTTCGCTACCTACTGTACTTTCTTCTGTTACAAACGGTACATTTCTGTAAAAATCAAGAGCATACATGTACATCAAAGCACGAAGGAATTTAGCTTCACCTCTGTAAATATTTACTCTGTCAATTACATCTTGAGTACATCCGCGAGACGACAATTTGCTGTCAGTAGTTTCTCTCAAGAATGAGTTACAAAGATTGATTTGATAATAAAGTCTGAAGTAAGAACCTTTGATCCAAGGACTTGAAGCCGACCATGAAATATGGTTGAAGTCAGGAATACCGGGGTCGTTCCAACAGCAGTGAGCAATATCGGAAGCAAGTTCCTGCATATTCCACATCACACGGATGAAAGAAGCCTGCGAACCGCCGTCAATACCTACCACGTCTTGATCGTCATCACCGCCTTTGTTGCCACCGATAGCAAGTCCGGCGTAAATTTTTGCAATATTTTCGTTGTAAGCATCGATTGTACTACCGAAAACCACATCTGAAACAAGCTCGTTTTCGTCCAACGGCACTGTATTCAAATCATCTACACAAGATGAAAAGCCAAGCATCAAACTCATTGCAGCTGCCGGCAATATATATTTGAATTTACGATTAATGTTTTTCATAATTTTCAATAAATTAAATGTTTAGAAATTAAGATTAACACCGAACAAGAAAGTTACAGGACGCGGATAGATATTTCTGTCGATACCTTCGCCGCTGATTTCAGGATCAAGACCGCTGTATTTGGTAATTACAAACGGATTCTGAACTGTCATGTAAACTTTTGCGTTTTGATTAGAATTGAATATTTTCTTGAAATTGTATCCCAATGTCATATTATCCATTCTCAAGAACGATGCGTTTTCGATGTAATAACTTGATTTGTATTGACCGTTTTTGAAATCGGTATCAGCAGCTGTTGACATCCTGTTTTTCAAGAATCCTGAAGGATCGTACATCTGTGAACCGTCCCAAGCTTCACGATTTGATTTTACATTGTTGTAAACATAGTTGCCGATAGAAGCACGCAATGCAAAATTGAAGAACCAATTCTTGTAGCTGAATTGTGAAGACAAGCCCATGATAACATCCGGAGCTGATTTCTTGAATATAATCAAATCATCTTCATCAATTTTACCGTCTGAATTTTGGTCAACATAAACATTTTCAAGAGGATTGCCGTTGGCATCGTACATCTGTTCGTAAACATAGAATGAGTTGTAAGCTTGGTCAACTGCATTGATTTGGATGTTATGACCTGTACCGCCTTCGATACCGCCGTGGATTACACCTTTGTAAGAAGGATCATCGTTGATTGTAAGTTTTGTAATCTCATTTTTGTTGTACGATACATTATAACTCAATGTCCATTCCATATCCTTTTTGGTAATAGCGTGAGCAGTCAAAGAAAATTCTACACCGCGGTTTTCAAGTTCACCGACATTTGTAAGAAGTTCGTTAGAGAAGTTAGTACCGGCAGATACTGTAACAGTGTTGAGCAAGTTGCTGGTTTTGCGGATATAGTAATCAACAGAACCTTCAATCCTACCTTTGAGGAAACCAAAATCGAGTCCGGCATTAATTGTTGTAGTTTCTTCCCATTTAAGATTCTGATCGTAAGCCTGAGGAGCAATCAAACGGTACTGAGTATCACCGAAATAATAGCTTGCACCGGCTTCTGAATATTTGTAACGTGACATGTACGGATAATCATTGGTCTGAAGATTTTGCTGACCTGTAACACCGCAACCCAAACGAAGTTTCAAATCTGATACAACGCTGCTGTTTTTCAAGAAAGCTTCATCGCTGATTTTCCAAGCCAATGCTGCTGACGGGAAAAGACCCCAACGGTTGTCTTTGTGGAAACGTGATGAGCCGTCGTCTCTCAATGTAAATGTTACAAGATAACGATCCAAAATTGAATAATTCAAACGTCCGAAGAAAGAAACCAAATAGTTTTCAGTCTTGTAAGAATATTCATCTTTATAATATTCCTTGCCAAATTCAGCAGCTTTAGCCTCTGAGTAGCAATATTTTGTACCCTTATCAGAGTAGAAATGCTGCCAAGAATAACCTGCCATTACGTCAAGAGAGTGGATACCGAAAGTTTTGTCGTAATCGAGATAACCTTCAAAAAGTCCGTTAGTTTTTTTCTGATAATAATCAGTATTTTCACCGAAACCGGTTTTGAAATTACCGCTTGCCCATGTTAAAGGAGAATTGTCAGCAATAATTTTTTCGCCGTCGCTTCGTGAAACATCATAACCGAAGTTGACATTTGCTCTCAAATCCGGAAGGAAATGAAATTTGTAATCTACTTGGATATTACCGATACTACGGTTAACAGTAGATTTATCTTCCTGATCCTCAAGTATCGATACAGGATTGGTAAGAGCAATATCAATAGGAGCTGTTTTATCCTCTTTCATGTAAATAAACCAACCGTTACCGTATTGATTATCTGACATATAGATAGGTTGTGTAGGATCAAACTGAGAAGCCATACCAATAGCATCAGTTGCACCGAAACGGTTGTTGTTGTTGATACCTTTTATATTAACAGAAACACTGAGTTTCTTATCAAAGAAAGTAGGAGTAAGACTTACAGCACCTGTAACACGCTCCATATTAGAGTTTTTCAAGATACCGTTTTCGTTGGTGTAACCTACAGAAACGCGGTAAGGAAGATTTTTGAAAGAACCGGAAACACTCAAATTGTGGTCAGTACTTACAGAAGTACGGAAAATTTCGTTCCACCAATCAGTGTTTTCGTTGCCAAGAGCCAAAGCCTTTTCGCTGTCAGCACCAAACTTATCCAAAACAAAAGTTCTGAACTCGTCAGCATTCATAATATCGATATCATTACGTTTAGTACTTACCGATACAGTACCTGCATAACTGATTCTCGGTTTACCGCTTTTACCTTTTTTAGTAGTAATAAGGATAACGCCGTTAGATGCTCTTGAACCGTAAATAGCTGTAGCAGAAGCATCTTTCAAGATAGTAAAAGTTTCAATATCATTTGGGTGAACAGTAGCCAAAGGGTTTGACATACCGTCAATACCGCCATCATCCACAGCCACACCGTCGATTACAACAAGAGGGTTATTAGAAGCAGAAAGCGAAGAACCGCCACGGATTCTGATAGTAGCACCTGCACCCGGCGCACCGCCATCGCTGATAACACTTACTCCGGCTGCCTTACCTACCAAAAGATCGGTAGCAGAAGTAGCAGCACCTCTTACCATTTTATCAGCACTAATTGCAGTTACAGAACCGGTGAGGTCGTTTTTCTTTACCTTACCATAACCGATTACCACAACCTCGTCCATCTCGCGAGTATCTTCTGCAAGTGCCACCTTAATATTTTCGGCAGCTCTTACGCGTTGCTCCACAAAACCGATGTACGAAATAGCAAGAGTATCTCCTACATTAGCTTCAAGGGTAAAATTACCGTCCAAATCAGTAATTGTACCGGAAGTAGTACCAAGGATCCTTACGGAAGCTCCGATAATAGATTCACCGGAGGCATCTATAACTTGACCTTTCACATTGATTTTTTGTGAAAAGGCACTTCCACAGCAAAGCATCGCGAAAAGCAACGCCAAAAATCTAAGCGGAAGTTTTGTTTTAAACATTTTACTTTTCATAATTATAGCAATTTGTAGATGTTAAATTTAGGTTTCAAAAACGAAAATTATTCTTTAAAACATTGCGAAGTTATAACCGAAATTAATTTTAAGATAAGATTTTTACGTATATCTGCTAAAAAAAATATGCAAACGGTTGCGCAATCGTTTGCGCAATCGTTTGCACAAAAATTGGATTTTACTAAAATTATTTTAAAATAAATTTTATCAAAGAAAGCATCAACGACAAACAAAACTTCAACTATCAGCACGCAGCACCCCAACCTCTTCTTTGGTTACAATTATATAACAATACACAATTTTCACAAGTGAGTTATTATATTTTAACACCGAATTAAACTAATTACGCGAATACATATACAACTAATAACAAACAATTTGTAATGAAGGATAGTATCATTGTAAAATAATTCATATCAAACATCTTATTTACCGATGTCTGCCGTACATTATTTTAACAGACATCGGTAAATTTTTGTTAATTTTACTTATTGGAATTGTTTGACAGTTCCATCTATAAGACGAAGATACTAAAAATTTTTTCACCTCACTGTTGTCCATTATACAAAGAAAAACAGTATCTTTGTGAACGTCAAGACCGGCAACTATACGTTGCTGTCTGTCCATATCAAAGTATTATTAATTGAATTTTAAATTTTCAAATATAAAGAATTGGGCGGATTATTAAAATAACAAAAATAAGACTAACCTGGCTCTATTTATTTGTTGATGCAGAAAATCTCAATTTTATTATACTTTTGCATAATTAATATTAATTCATGATAATGGAACAAATATTAAATATAACAATGCAATTCGTGTAAGGGCATCGATGCTTAACTGTATAACCAAATATTATTCTGAATTTTGGAAAGATGTTTGGAGTGATTATTATAAAATGGGAACATGGAGTAAACAAGATAAAAGGCTTCATTCATTCTCTTCATTAACTGAGAATTGGACACACGACACACCATTAAGTAATTACTTTGAACGTCGTCAGGCATTGGTGGAAATATATACTTCCCTGTTCTCCGGCAGAATGAGAACGATACATGGTATGATGCAAAAAAGGTAAGGCAACAACAAGTGTTAAAAAGTTCCATATACCCCGTTGTGACCGTATAGCTGATTACCGAAAAGCATGGGAACATTTTGAAAAAACATTTACAGATAAAGAAACGGTAAAAAAAAATGACAGAAGGAAACCAATACATACAAGGTCTTGATGAATATATCCGCCAAGGAGAACCGCAAGAACAAGAGCGAGGAAGAGCTTGGCAAACAGCCATAGGATTACAGGAAGTTGATGGATTGAAGACATCTCCTTACCTGTTGGAAACAGCTCGCCGCCACATCGAAGGTGACATCACCATCGATGAGGTAAAGCAATTAATAGACAGTTACTATAAATCTCAAGCCGGTCGTAAAGAAGTAGAAGGAGAAAGGACAGAAGAAGCAGATAAGGTTTCTGCTCGCATCACGGAGCTGCTTCAAGAACAAACTTTTAACTTCTCACCGGCTCAATTAACGTCCATCCATCGTCGTCTTTTTGAAGGTATCTATAAGTTTGCAGGTTTCATCCGTAACTACAATATTACCAAACGAGAATGGGTATTGCGAGGAGAGACTGTCTATTACGCCAGTGCCGATACTATCACAGAGACACTGGAGTATGACATGAGACTGGAACGTAACTATAGTTATGAGGGTAAAAGCATTAATGAAGCAATCAGCCATCTGACACGCTTTTGTGCCAACCTTTGGCAGATACATGCCTTTGGTGAGGGCAATACCCGTAGTACGGCTGTTTTTATGATTAAGTATCTGAAAACACTTGGTTTCAAAGTAAACAATGATCTCTTTGCCACGAACTCATGGTATTTTCGCAATGCTTTAGTTCGTGCCAACTATAGTAATCTGCAAGAGGGAATAACAGAAACTACAGTCTTCCTTGAACATTTCTTCCGCAATATGCTGCTTGGAGAAACTACACCACTCCGCAACAGAGAAATGCATTTAGACTGGAAAACAGGAACCCCAAGTACAAAAATCGGCATCCAAAGTGCAAAAAAAACAGCTCAAAGTGCAAATTTTGCACTTTCACTACCCTCGAAGTGCAAAAATTGCACTTTGGAAGAAATCGCCGTGCTTAGAATAATACAGCAAAATCCTTCTGCAAAACAAACGTTTATTGCAAAAGAAATAGGGAAATCAGAGAGAACTGTAAAATCCATTACAGCCCGTCTTACGGAAAAAGGAATTATAAAACGCAGTAAAGGTAAGGGAAGCGATTGGGTGATTATTTACGATTAAAATAAACAACCGCATCGCCGATTACCGCAAAGCATTTTATTATTTTCCGACGCAGAATGTAAAATCTGCAAATATAAGTCGCTGATAATCAGCGCATATTCCTCCAATTATATGGGACAGATACTATGCCGAGGGACGGAGGAGGGACGGAAAATATACAAAAATCTGCAAATATGACTGCCGTCAAAAAAAGAAAATGCAAAAAACTGCAAAATCGATTTTCCAGTTCTTTGTATATTCACATTCGTTAACACGGATTTTTGCACATTTTTGTATTCTCTGTGAAGCGAGTGAAATGCAACTTCCAATTTCTGTCCATTTAGGTACATTTATCTTTGCAGTTCTTTGTATATCTTTATAATCAGACGAAAAAACGGTGCATTTTGTAACTCAAAATTGGGTTGTTAAAAAGTGTTGTCCCTGTTTTTGTCCCTTTGTGCCATTTTTCGAAATCTGTCCCTCTGGGGACACTTTTCTCCCTTCGTGTCCCTCTAGGCTCTTATTCTGTC
>JAFXZT010000063.1 GCA_017541145.1 Bacteroidales bacterium
CATTTTTTTATATATTAATTTTATGATAACATCTATTTGAAACAACAAGAGCAAGTCTCTTACGTTCAACAAATATTTAGAAATTTCCCGGATTTTTTTTCTTCAAGTAAGTTCTATATAGTAACGTCTGACGAAAAAAAGTAAAAACCGTAAATTACGATGAATACAAAAGTAAAATTATAATAAAGGCTTATAAAAAGCAATTATTTTTTTATACAAATTTCGCATGTATTGAATTTTTATTATAACACCGAATTAAACGAATTAAGACGAATACAATAAAATTAAACCAATAAAAATCAGAATCTTCGATTTCGATTTTTTACGAATTAAAACGAATATTATCTTCTGTTGTTTTGTATTTGTTAAAATTCGTATTTTTAATTTTCCAAAGGAAAATAAAAATCTTCGTTGAATAAAAATCTTCGTTTTATTCGTTTAATTCGGTGACAAAAAATATATTCTATTACAAAAAAATTACTTGCGAAAGTTGAGTTAAATAACTATTTTTCTATTTTTTTCTTGTTTTACACTAAACCACATTTTCAATCCTCGTGGATGAAAAATGAAATCACTTTGCAGATGTCTCAATCTTTATGGATGAAAAAAAAATCATCTTGCATAAGTTTCAATCCATGTGGATGAAAAATGAAATCACTTTGCATAAGTTTCAATCCACGTGGATGAAAAATGAAATCATCTTGCATAACTTTCAATCCATGTGGATGAAAAAAAAAATCATCTTGCATAACTTTCAATCCACGTGGATGAAAAATGAAATCACTTTGCATAAGTTTCAATCCACGTGGATGAAAAATGAAATCATCTTGCATAACTTTCAATCCATGTGGATGAAAAAAAAAATCATCTTGCATAAGTTTCAATCCACGTGGATGAAAAATGAAATCATCTTGCATAAGTTTCAATCCATGTGGATGAAAAAAAAAATCACCTTGCATAAGTTTCAATCCATGTGGATGAAAAATGAAATCATCTTGCATAAGTTTCAATCCACGTGGATGAAAAATGAAATCATTGTTATTTTCTGTTATAACATCCGTTCTAAAAAGTAGAAAATATTGCTATTAGCTTTAAATTTTATAAAGCGAAAATACTGCATTTATGTATTATTTTTTATGTAATTTGATTTATAAAATTTTATTTTAACATAGTTTAACATATATACAAATTTTGCCATTATACGCGGTATATTGCAGTTTTTTTTTAGTATATGATGTAATGGATTTTCGCCCAAAATATATCAAAAATCAAATCAAAAATAAAGATTATTTGCATATATGATTTTTTTTTAATTATCTTTGTAGTACAATTTTTAATTTTTTAGAATTATGAGAAATATTAAGAAAAAAAATCTGAGACGTTTGAACAACGTGGAAGCATTTGTCTTTATGCACTCAGTGCAGATAGAAGCGGAGTCTTCTACTGCTAAAGACGTGGTTGAATTCGGAGATACACACACTTGCGAAAGTTAACTTAATTACATGAAAAAGGCTGCCGATATTAATACCGACAGCCACCATGATGTATTTATTAGTAAAGTTCTATAATTTTATCACTTTATATTTCGGAACAAGTACTTTCATTATGCACCATGCCAACAAATAGGCTACGGCGCAATAACAAAATACTATCATATAACCCGCCGGTTTGCCGGTAACACCAAAGAACCTGAATGATTCTCCAAGCGATTCTGCATGCGTAAACAAAAGTCCGGAACCTTTGTTAATAGCAAACGAACACAAACCGCCGAACATCGTTCCGATACCCGTAATTGTTGCAATTGCAGATTTCGGGAACATATCACCAATTGTAGAATACAAGTTAGCCGACCATGCCTGATGTCCCGCGCCCGCAAGTCCGATAATTATACAAGGCCACCATACCGAAGTTGACGCCAACGGCTGTGCAAACATCGCAAAAACCGGTAAAAACGCAAATATCAACATCGCTCTCATTCTGCCGGCGTATGGATTCATTCCTATTTTCTCAACAAAAAGTTTCGGTAAATAACCGCCGAAAATAGAAACCACCGTTACTATAAGGTAAAGCACAAAAATCAACGCTTGTCCCATTCCCGAAGAAGACGGATAGCCGAGTTCCGAAAAATAAGCCGGTGCCCAAAACAAGAAAAACCACCAAACACCGTCCGTCATCAGTTTGCCGACAATAAATGCCCATGTCTGACGGTATTTAAAACAGTCAAGAATTGACATCTTTGGTTCTTTTTTATCTGTTTTGATTTCTACATTTTCGCCTTCATCTTTATCTGACTCGATGTACGTCAATTCTGCACTGTTAACATATTTACTTTTTGAAGGTGCGGTATACAAAAAGAACCAAAGTCCTGCCCAAACAAAACCTATTGCACCGATAATTATAAACGCCATCTCCCACCCCATACTTTCAGCAAGAAGCGGAATAGTTAAAGGTGCAGCAAGTGCGCCGACCGAAGCTCCGGCATTGAAAATAGAAGTTGCGTATGCGCGGTCTTTTTTAGGAAAATATTCTGCCGTAACCTTAATTGCTGCCGGAAAGTTGCCGGCCTCGCCTGTCGCCAAAATAATTCGACACGCCAAAAACAACCAAACACTTACCGACGATACCATCAAGGCAATTTTAGAGCCTTTTTCCAACGCCCTCAATGCCTCAACGTTTTCAACACCGACAAATGTCATAGTTGCCCAACCGCAAGCTGCATGAAGACAGGCTCCGAAAGACCAAATCACAATCGCCCAAATATAACCCTTTTTGGTTCCCATCCAGTCGATAAACTTTCCGGCAAAAAGCGATATGAATGCATAAAATATTGAGAATATTGATGTTATATTACCATAATCATTATCGTTCCAATGAAAATCAAGAGCGATAAAATCTTTCCATGTCAAACTAAGAACCTGTCGGTCCAAATAATTTACTGTGGTTGCGAAAAACAATAATGCACAGATTATCCAACGAAATTTTGTCATTTTTCTGCGCCCTCCTCTTGTGTTGCGTACATGCCTATTACTGTACCCATAAATGTTGTACTACGTTGACAACTTAGATATTCTACTGACACTTTATTTATTAATTCTTTAAATTCATCATTTGATCTAAACTTGTATTTAAAAGCAAAACCATCTGCCTGACGTTCTACCCTGAGATATACTCTGCCTTCATAACTTTCTTGTATAGGCATAGTTATAACCTCTTTTCCAAAAATTCTGTCACCATCTTTATCTGACTGGATAACAGACAACGCCGGGCGGTTGTCACTCAAGGTAATACCGTATACATAATTTGTTCTGTCGCTTGTAAACAATGCAAGTCCTGCAAATTCAGATTCGGTTTCAGGTAAAAAATGCATTTCGGTCTCTGCCGTAAAATTGTTGTGCATCTGACGCATTGCTATAAACCCCGAATGTCGTATAGAACGGATATTATTGATTTCCAACGGAATTATTATACCCTCATTGGTATTCGGAATAAAAGGCGTACCAACTGGAGTACGCAAATTAAACCACTGCATCGGCAATGTATCACTCATAAAATGTTCTACGTAAGTAAAATTACCGTGAGGAATATATCTCTGATAAGGAATACTATCATTGTTGTACTTTGCGCCGTTTGGAGATTGAGTTTTCATCGTAATATTTTCGCCGTTGCGAATAATATAAGGCCAACCGTTATCAAACTTTACAGGTAACAAAAATGTCTCACGCCCCTGATTATAATCACATGATTCAGAATAAGTTCTCATACCCTGAAAAAATGCCCACCAGTTGTTGTTGACATCTTGTACAAAATCTGTACGACCTACACCGGCAACCGCCTCAGGACGCCCCGGCGAAAATCTGCGGAGTGTAAGTATCGGATTGTTTTCATAACGCAGATACGGACCGAAAACATTTTTGGAACGGTATACACATTCTGAATATCCGTTGCCGAGTCCGCCGCCTTCAGCAGCTGTAAGATAATAATAACCGTCCATCTTAAACAATCTCGGACTCTCAAGCCACGTCGGTTTTTTCTCCGGAATATCACCTCCCGCAAGTATTATCTTACGTTCACCCACATTTTTCATTTTATCAAGATCTATCGACTGAATCCAAATAGCCTTAAAATCAGGATACGGCGGTACATAATCAGGACGACCCTGATTGAGAAGATATGCCTTGCCGTTATCATCAATAAACAAAGCAGGATGCACACCGCCAAGCCCATAAAGCCACTCAGGATCGGACCACGGACCGGCAGGATTTTTCGCCTTTACTATAAAATGTCCCCCACCGCCTACCAATGTACCGGTAATATAAAAATAATCATCAAATTTATTATAACGGATTGTCGCCGGAAAAACTCCCTGATCTGTCTTCAACGAAGTATTAAGACATTGCTGTTCTGAAGGTAAAGCATAACATATTTGCTCCCAATTTACCAAATCGGTGGAATGCAACACTGCAACTCCCGGAAAAAAAGAATAAGTAGCAGTTACCATATAATAATCGCTACCTTTTCGGCAAATACTCGGATCGGAATACGAACCTTGTAACACCGGATTAAAAATTTGTCCATCTGCAAGACTATCCTCACACAACTCCGGATCATTACCCGTATAAGTAAAACTCTTGAAATAAGCTTGACCGGGCAACAAGTGGATGTCTGATGTACAGCCTACTATGGCTAAGGTTAATGTTAGTAGAGACAACTTGTATTTCATGGTTCTATTGTAAATTATTATATAAAAATTTTAAGCAAATAAATTCTTTGCAAAATACAAGTTTAAAATGAAATATAAAAATAAATTGTTAACTTTTTGCAAAAAAAAATCCGGTCTCAATGTGTCACCACATCCGAAACCGGAAAAAATCTTCGTTCCTCTAAAAAAACTACAGACTAGTTTTCTTCTTGTTCTCTTTGAAGTTTCTGTACATAGATAGCTTTCTTTATTTGCTCTCTTCTTCTTACTGAGAATTTTGTGAAAGCTTGTCTGTCGCGAAGTTCTTTTACAACGCCTGTTTTTTCAAATTTTCTTTTGAATTTTTTGAGGGCTCTTTCAATGTTTTCGCCTTCTTTAATAGGTACTATGATCATATCCTTTAACTATTTATTATAAAATTAAATTTAATTTTTCAGACTGCAAAGATATAAAAAATCATTTATCCCATCAAAATTTTTTTTCAATTATTTTTTTTGACTAGACTGATATTTACTTTTGCGCTCTTCTATACCTACAAAAAATCCGGAACTTTTTTAGCTCCGGATTAATTTTATATACTTTTTGGGTAATTAGTATCCTTATGGTTCAGGAACAACCGGTTCTGAAGTTGATTCTGGTTTTTCATAATATACCAAATAATCACCATCGATAAAATATTCGATTTTTGCTTTTTCGAGTTCTTCAAATGTCACAACTCTGTAACCTAAACGTCCAAATGCAATAGTCATGTCAGGGAACAAAACAACATTTTCGTTCATAATGCCAAAATCCAATTGAGAAAGCTTTTCAACGTTAACTTGTTCAGCTTCGTATTCTACTTTACCATCATTGTTAACATCGAAAAATCCAACTAAACGTACAGAAGAACGACCTGATTTTTTAACATAAACATTTCTGTCACCTTCTACTTTAACTAGAGAAATATCATTTGGAACACCCTCTACACTTGATGAAGGAGCAAGAGATGCTGTATTGAAATTCTTAATATCAAATTTTGGCATATCTTTAACTTCGTAAACAGCTGTTTCTGGAGCTAATTCATACAAATATGTTCCGTCATATACATATTGAACATCTCCTTTTGTAACAATACCGTCCTTATATTCTACCTCTTTAGTATCGAGTAATACGGCACCTTCAGCAGCTGCTTTTGCTGTTGCAACTTCGTCTGTCGCTGCTGTTATTGCATTTTCAGCATCAGCTTTTGCTTTTTCAGCTTTTGTTTTATCTTCAGCTTTATTTTCTTTTTCAGCATCTGCTATTGCTTTTTCAGCATCTGCTAATTTTGCTTGTGCTTCTGCTAATTTTGCTTGTGCTTCTGCAAGTGCAATAGCTTTTTCTTCTGAAATCCAACTTGTTTGATAACCTTTTACAGTAGGATCCAATTTTGCTAAACGCTTACCATAACCTTTATTTTCATAAATTGCTTCGTTAATCACCCTATACTGGTCATTAACTTTCAATAAATATAAAGGCAAATCGTGGACTAAATTTACATCACCTTCTGAAGACAATCTAGAAATAGAACCACCATCACCATAAACCAAAACAGTTGGCGAAATTCCTGCTGTCCATGTTCTTGAATCTGAAGTTGCACCTTCTGCTAATACAGGAGCATATCTCTGAATAAAAGAAATCTTATTGTCAGCAGTTTTCCAACCAAATTCTTCAGTTTCATCACGTTCATATTTTGTTATAGCATGCAACATCTTGCCGTCTGCAAGCATTTCTGCACTTACGGTAGCAACTTTCAATGCAGTAATATTGAATGTTGCATTAGAGGTGAGTTCAACTTCGCCTTTCACATCTTTACCGTCTTGGGTAATGTTGGTAACTTCGTAACCACCCAAAATTGTTGCTGCTTCTTCATTAATTTTGTCCAAATTAAATTTGAGCGAGGTACCTTTATCAAAAGATTTTACCAAGACCGGATCGCCACCATTGATAGATACCTTTACTGTAAATTGTTCAGCAGCCGGTCTTTCTGTGATGTCATAGAGAGGCGGTTCGCCCGTTGTGTCATCATCCTTTGTACACGATGTTAGCATCGAAGAAGCACACATCGCCAATACCAATGAATAATAGAACTTCTTTTTCATGTCTTATTACAAGTTTTTAAGTTAAAAAATTAAATTAAATTATTAGTAAGAGAGAGAAATTTATTTCAAAATTTCACATCTGCTATAACGTTAGATAATGCAAAGTTATTACAAATTTTTCAATATCTTTATATAAAAACTCAAAAAATTTAGTGAAAATTAAGTTGTTTTCGCTTCAATTTTATATAACATTCATTATATCAACACATTCCAATTCTAAAATAATTAAAGATTTTTTTTAACAACTAATTAAAACGATGAACTTTGTTTACATTATTTTAACTACAGAAAACACTGTTTTTTCTTAAAATGCAAATGTAGAGTAATAATAATTGATATAGCCACCACCTCACGGTTGCATTTTTAATCGACATCGTTTCATCAACACGGATGTCAGACGTTGCACGCAACGTCTCTACGGAAAACAAATAATTTTGTAATCAACATCTTTTACCGCATCCCAACCGCGATGCAACGAAATAAAATAACCGGTGGTACGGTTACAACAAACCGAAGTGTCCGCCCTATGGCTATAGAATTTGCCGTCCATAATTATCGAAAAATAATGTTTTGTTAAAAATTACATGCGTTATTATATGTAACTTTGCACGCTTTATATATAACAAAGAACTTTTTTAAATAAAATGACTACTCAAGCCAAAGCTCCTAACGAACTCGGAACTGCAAATATCGGAAAACTGCTTATCAGTTATGCGCTTCCGGCAATTGCTGCTCAGATGACAGCAAGTATTTATAATATTGTAGACAGCATTTTTATCGGTCACGGTGTCAACAATCCTTTGGCACTTTCGGGTCTTGGTCTGACTTTGCCTTTGATGAATTTGGCGGCAGCTTTCGGTGCTCTTGTCGGCGCAGGTGGTGCGGCTCTGCTTAGTATTAAGTTAGGTCAAAAGGATAAGGAATCGGCAAACAGAGTTTTGGGTAATGTTTTGGTTCTGAATATTATAATCGGTCTTACGGTTATGACTTTTGGGCTTGTTTTTATTGACCCGATTTCGTATCTTTTCGGAGCAAGCGAACAGACTTTGCCTTTCGCTAAATCGTTTATGAAAGTAATTCTTTTCGGTAATACGATAACACATCTTTATATGGGTTTCAGCTGCCTGATGCGAAGTTGCGGCTATCCCAAGAAATCGATGTATATTACACTGCTATCCGTTGTAATGAATTTGATACTTGCCCCGATTTTTATTTTTGTATTTCAATGGGGAATTGCGGGAGCTGCTTGGGCTACAATAATAAGTCAAACAATTTCGCTTATTGTATTACTTTTTCATTTTACAGACAAAACAAAATACTTATATTTGCAACGCAGATACATCCGATTGAAATCAGATATTGTAAAAAATATCATTTCAGTAGGAATGAGTCCGTTTATGCAAAATATCTGTTCGTGCCTTGTAGTAATAGTAATCAACAATTTGTTGAAATCTTACGGCGGCGATTATGCGATAGGTGCTTATAGCAATGTCAACAAAATATTGATGATGTTTGCAATGCTTGTAATCGGTCTCAATCAGGGAATGCAACCGATAGCGGGTTATAATTTCGGAGCTAAACAATACGACAGAGTAATACAGGTATTGAAAAAAGCAATTTTCTATGCTACATGTACTATGTGTTTTGCATGTTTGGTATGTGAATTATTTCCGGAAGCTGTTTGCAGAATATTTACAGACAACGAAGAGATGAATAATATTGCCACAACTGCAATGCGTATAATAATAATGACTTTCCCGATAGTAGGATTTCAGATGGTAACGTCCAACTTTTTTCAAAGTATCGGAAAAGCAATTGTGGCAGCAATATTATCTACAACACGACAATTATTGTTTTTGTTGCCGGCTCTATTGATATTACCGAACTTTTTCGGTCTTAACGGAGTATGGTTTTCGATGCCGGTATCAGATGCTATCAGTACAATACTTGCAGCATTTTTTCTACGCAGAGAAATAAAAAAATTAAAATATTATAACAACAATAAACAATAATCAAAAAAAAAAGGAAAAACAAATAAAATGACACCAAAAATTACAATCAGTATAGGCAGACAATTTGGAAGCGGGGGATCGTTTTTAGGACATTCTTTAGCACAAAAATTAGGCTTTAAGTTTTACGACAGCGAGATTATCACCAAAGCCGCACAAGAAAGCGGTATGGACGAAAAAATTATCAAGGAAAAAGACGAAAAACCTGCAACAAGTACTTTTTTTCATAATATTCAAAATCTAATCGCCGGCAACGATTGTGTAATCAGCAACGAAAATATCTTTAAGATACAATCACAAGCCATAAGGAAAGCTGCATCGGAATCCAATTGTGTAATAATGGGAAGATGTTCTGATTATGTATTAAGAGATTATCCTTATTGTTTGAGTATTTTCTTTTGGTCGCCGATAGAAGACAGAATAAAACGTGTTTGCGAACGCGCGGGAATTGCCGACAAAGAAAAGGTAAGACAATGGATTGAAAAAGAAGACTCTGCAAGAGCTAAATATTATAATTACTATACCGGCAAAACTTGGGGCATGAGCCAAAGTTACGATATAAGTGTAAATGTTTCGCTTATGGGTTTGGAAAGTACTACAGAATTTACAATCAGATTTCTCAGAACCAAATTCGGAGATTTGATACCACCGATAAAATAATCATAAAAACACAAAATATTATTAATTGAAAAACTATGAACAGTTTTAAGACCATAATTAAATATCTTGCGCCTTTCAAAAAATACGCGTTTTTGAATATCCTGCTAAACGCTTTGGGAACATTGTTTTCACTGTTTAGTTTTACGATGTTCATACCGTTTTTGGATATGCTGTTTTCGTCGGGCGAAACCGTAACCGATCCGGGAGAATGGGAACTCAGTTACGCAAGTCTGATGTCGCATTTCAAATATCAAGTATATCTGATAACGGAATCAAGCGGAAAATTCAATGCGTTGTTGTTTATCGGCGGTGCTGTTTTGGTAGGAGCATTTTTCAGAAACTTTTTCTCTTACATGGGAAGTTTTTTCATGGCTCCGATTTCTAACGGTACGGTTATGACATTTCAACGCAGAATTTACAACAAGATATTGGATTTGCCCTTGAGATTTTTCTCAGAATCGAAAAAAGGTGATATCCTGAGCCGCTTTACTTCTGACGTTCAAGAAATCAGAGCAAGTATTTCCGGCAGTTTGGATATGCTGTTCAAAGACCCGATAGAAATTATCGTTTATCTCAGTTACATGATTTATACAAGTTGGGAAATGACGGTAGTAGTTTTCGGAGTTTTGCCCGTAATTGCAATTTTAATCGGTAAAATCGGTAAAAGTTTGAAATCATCATCAAGCGAAGGTCAAATTGCAAACGGCGAAATGCTTACCGTAATGGAAGAAACTCTCGGCGGCTTGAGAATTATAAAAGCTTTTGTTGCCGAACTCAAAATGAAAAAACGTTTTGAAGCTATCAACGGCAAAGTATACAAAATTCAAAACAAAGTAATGAGAAAACATACATTATCATCACCGGTGAGCGAATTTTTGGGTATTGTTGTTTTTACATTTGTTTTGATTATCGGCGGACATTTTATATTGAGCGACGGCGGAAGTACTTTTTCGTCTTCTGAATTTATTGCTTACTTGGTAGTATTTACTCAAATTCTCAATCCCGCAAAAGATTTGGCAAGAACTTACAACACCATTCAAAAAGGTATGGCATCTCTTGACCGTGTTAATGCTATTTTGGAAGAAAAAATGAATGTTCCTGAAATAGAAAACCCAGTAAGAATCAACGATTTCAAAGAATCAATCGAATTCAAGAACGTTTCGTTTAAATACGCCGAAAAATATGTTTTGAAAAATATCAATCTCAAAATCGAGAAAGGTAAAACCGTGGCGTTGGTAGGTCAATCGGGTTCGGGAAAATCTACATTAGTAGACTTGTTACCAAGATTTTGGGACATTGTAGAAGGCGAGATTTTGATTGACGGTGTTAACATAAAAGATTATAAGTTAACAGATTTACGTTCATTGATGGGCAATGTTAATCAGGAATCAATATTATTTAACGATACAATCCGCAACAATATCGCATTCGGTGTTGATACAGCTACCGATGAGCAAGTGGAAGAAGCTGCCAAAGTTGCAAACGCATTAGAATTTATCAAAGAGAAAGACGGCGGATACGAATACACAGTAGGCGACCGTGGCGGAAAACTGTCCGGCGGACAGCGTCAAAGACTTTCAATAGCGAGAGCCGTTTTGAAAAATCCTCCGATTCTGATTCTTGACGAAGCTACTTCGGCTCTTGATACCGAAAGCGAAAAACTCGTTCAAGAGGCTTTGACCAATTTAATGAAAAACCGTACTTCAATAGTTATCGCGCACAGACTTTCAACGATAAAAGATGCCGACTTGATTTGTGTACTCAACGAAGGCGAAATCGTAGAAAGAGGTAAACACGAAGAACTTTTGAAAAACGACGGTGTTTACAAGAAACTTTGCGATATGCAGATGTTTTAAAACATCAACCATAAATAATAAATAAAAAAATCATGTTGCTACGCCTTAGACAATTTATACGCTACTGTTTCGACGAAAAACCACTGCTATTCTGTATGTGGACAGCATTTGCATTCAGAATGGTAGCCGTAATATTTGCCCAAGGCATAGCATTTGGTTTTGACCATTACGTTTATATCGAAAACTCTCAAGATATAGTTTCCGGACAGACTACAATACAAGAAGTACTAACCGAAACATCGTTCGCATACAAAGGATACAGTTATATTTATCTAATAATCAACACTGTAATATTATATATATGCGAATTTTTCAATATATTCGATCCAAGGAGCAAGATGTTTATCCTGAAATTGATACACGCTTTGGCATCATTGCTTACCATTTATTACAGTTACCGATTGGCATACCGACTCGGCAACCGCAAAGCCGCTCTTACGGTAGGAATCATTGTATCAATGCTTTGGATAATGCCTTATATCAGTGTAAAATCATTACCGGAAAACATCGCATCCATATTTCTGCTCGCCGGAGTATACCGACTGTCAAAAATAAAAAAACGTGACTACAAATACGGTGACGACTTGTTTATTGGATTGTTATTGGGATGTGCTATATCATTCTGTTACAACACTATAATATTTGTAGTAGGATTTGCAATAGCAGTAGGCGTTATCAGTGGCAAAAGACGTTCATCATTAATATTGCTTGGCGCAGCAATATCGTTTTTCATACTTGAAGGTATAGTTGACATGATATTGTTGAAAACGCCGTTCTACATTGTAAACGAATATGTTACAGCACTGATAGACGGAACAGTAAGAACACGCGGCAGCAAAAATATATACATGTATATCTCGCTTTTAGCAATGATAATACCCCTTCCGTGGGGATTTATGGCACTTTGGGGCTATATCAAAGCATGGAAACGAATATTCATATTATTTTTTCCCGTAACATTTTATATCATAGGTTCGTACCTCTTGCCATACAAAAGCGAACAATTTGTAATACCGATTGTTCCGTTGTTTTTCATAATCTGTTTCTCTGGTTGGTACAGATATACAAGCAATTCAAGATTTTGGGTAGCAAGACCGAGATTAAGTTATTGGTTGGTAGTAACATTTTTCTTGGTAAACACTCCTGCTTTGATATTAGCAACACTTTCTTACACGAGACAACCTCAAATAGAAACAATGCTATATCTATCCCGATACAAAAACGATACTCAATCAATATTGGTGGAAGACATCGGATACGAAAGCAGCAAATCGTTACCGCCGTTTTATATGGGTAAAAATATTATAATATACAATCTCAACAAACAAGAAGAAGAGCCCGATCCTTCGATATACTATTCATATATCAAACTCGGAAAATTTGAACGTCAACTATATACCGAACAATATTTCAAACATCCGCAAAACGCACAAGATATACCCAAATTTATAATATTTTGTGGTGATTACGATATGCCTGAACGTCTTGCACGTATGCGTAAGACTTTCCCTCAAATAACATTCGAGAAAAAAATCAATCCGTCGTTTGCCGACAGGGTAATACAATTTATCAATCCAAACAACATCAATCAACCACTATCTATCTACAGAACATCACAAGATTAGTTAGGAAAAAAGATTTGAGGTCAAGCGGCTGAGCTTGCAGCGGGAAAAAACCAAAAGAATATTTTTATGGATAAAAATAATAAAATTACGCATATTACTGATAATAAAATTATTATAAACTTCAACCTATTTTTCATTTTTTAATTTCTCCAAATTATTTAAAAATTCAATAAACCAATTCTCAGGATATTGTCCTAAGTCAAATATAATTTATTGTACAAAAGAACCTACAAAAGTTTTACCTCGTCCATATTTATCTTTAAGGTAATTTTGAGTAATATTCTTATACACATTATACAAGCCTTCATAAATTAACCTCACATAAGCTTCTCTCATTTTGTTTTTACCTAAATTTTGAAAAAAAAATCCACCGGTCCTCTGTATTCTTTTAAGCCCATTATGATGTCCGTTTTGTTTTTTTCACAAGTTCAACGTTTTTCTTACCGTTTCAACCGAAATTTTTAGTTTTTCAGAAATTTGCTCCGGCGATGCGCCAAATTCAGAAAGCATTTGAATTGATGAAACCAATTGACTATCTTTTTCTTGCAATTGATTGTCTTTTTCTTGCAATTGACTATCTTTTTCTTGCAATTGACTGTCTTTTTCTTGCAACTGTTGACGACTCTCTTGCAATTGTTGACGGCTTTGTTCTACTAAAAAATGTAATGCTTCATTTTCGTCAGTTACATATTTTACATTTTGAAAATGGATTGACATCTCGTCCTCAATAGTCATTACTTTTCTAACTTCCGGGTC
>JAFXZT010000005.1 GCA_017541145.1 Bacteroidales bacterium
GATTTTTTTGTTTACTAATTCGCGTTTTTTGGATTTTGTGGCAGGATAAAAAGCCAATTCAGAACTTATGTCGTCAATAAGTTTTGGGCTTACCTCTTTGATTGAAAACGATTTGAAATGCTTTGTAGTTTCTTCTTTATGGTCGTATGTCTTGATAAATTGGGTGTGTTTGGGCAACATATCGTTGTCAGACAAAATATACCATACGGTCTGCGTTTCTGGTCCACTAAGCGAAACATCTATTACACAATTGTCAGACGACTTGATTTTATGAGAAAAAAATTTCCTTAATTGCTCGGTAATTTTTCCTTCATTGTGCAAATCTGTAACATCAAGTTCAACTACCTCAAAATTATTATCATCGTAAACGTTAAAAAAATTGGTTTGCTCTTTTAACCATTTTACTTGCTGATCGATTTCATAATGTTGAATATCTCGCCACATATATTTTTTAAAATCATCGTATCTGTCTGGGTAATTGGTTTTTACAAACTGCAATTCCTTGTCAACATCGTACTTGATGTCATCGTGTTCCCTTATTGCATCATAAATATGCACCAAATTCATTGCTTGCAAACATTCATCATTTTGGTATGAAAGGTTGTGATAATGCAACCTTGACGACACTTTTTTGATAACTTCCTCTTTGACAGTAAGATAATAAATCTTGTCAAACTTTTTGTTGCCGTTGTTAGTATCAAAAATGGCATTACAATAATCCTGTTCAAATCTTTCATCTTTGAACACAGAGGCATCAGTTGTATTTTTTTCATAAAAACAACTCAAAATATGTTTCAAATACGCAATTCCGTGCGTGGTATATTGCCAAGTGATGAATACGTTTCTCATAACAATAAATTACATAATTTACACGCCACAAAAGTAATATTTTTCCTATAAAATACAAAATATTTCCTATATTATTTTTCATTTTCAAACGTATCTTTTTGAATATTAAACATTTAAAAAAAATGGCACAAAAGATGCAAATAAATATGCAAAACGACAAACAATGAATACAATAATAGAAAATATTTTGAAAAGTTCATTGCTGGCGAAAAACTCGAAGGCATCAACAGCGTTGACTACCTGAGAACCACGGCGATGGATTGGTTGAAATCTAAGGTATCAGAACGAGGTATTACAATTTTTGTAACTCACGATGCATTGATTTCGCATTTTGCATACGCCAACGGAATCAAGACCTATTCAAGAGAGAATTGGGTGGGGTTTTTAGATGGAATTGTTGTTGAATTTTAAAACAAAAAGCTATGAAACAAATTAAAATGATATTAACGGCTGTTTCTTTTCTGAGGAACGACGAACCTCAGGAACCATACGGTATATCCTGTCTTGTGGACGCTTTTAATAGTGGCAACCAAGAAGGCGACACAATCATTCCGTATATTATCGACTGCAATCAATATTGGAACGATATCAAGGAAAAATTTGATGTTGATTGGGAAAAAATGGCGAAAGAGGCGGCTGCAAAAATTATTGCCTCCGGCTGCAACGTCGCAGCATTCAGTTGCTTCGCGTGGTGCGACAGTTTTTGTAAACTTGTTTTGCGCAAAATAAAAGGAAACAAAAAAATCGAAAAAATCGTTTTGGGAGGACCCACAATAGTTGGCGGTCTTGAAACAATGCAAAAAGAATTTCCCAAAGCCGATTTGTTCATAGAGTCTTATGGAGAAAAAGTATTTGCAAATTTGAGGAAATACTTTTCCGAAAACAAAAAATATGTTTTAGATTTGCCTGACTTTTGCGAATTGCAATCGCCATACCTGAGCGGACGTGTCCACGTAAGCGAAGAAATGACTGTAAGAATGGAATTGCGGCGTGGCTGTTGTTTCCAATGTACATATTGTCGCTATAAAGACAACAAAAGGCAAATTTACCGCATAGGGAACAGAGAAAGATGGCAACAAGAATTGCAGTTGTTCAAAAAGGCGAAAGTCAAGAAAATAAACGTGTTGGATGCTTTCTTCAACGAACAAGGCAGGAACAAGAAGATGGGATTGGATTTTTTGAAATACTGCAAACAAATTGGATTGGACGCCGATATTTCTTTGCAAATCCGTCCTGAATGTCTCGACGATGATTACCTCGATGTATTGTCCCAACTGCCGAATGTTATCGTAGAAATTGGCATTCAATCGCTTGACGAAAAAGTAATGAAAGCAATCAAGCGAGGTAATCGCGAGAAAGTTTTGCAGACTCTTGAAAAAGTTGCAAAACTTGGAATCAGAACCGAAATTACAATGATTTACGGGTTGCCTCATCAAACGGCAGAATCATTCAAGAAAGATTTGTATTATCTTGATGGTTTCGGTTTTGAAACTTTAAGCGCTTTTCAATTAAGCATTTATAATGGCACAGAATTGTACGAAACATATCAGAATTACGGGCTGAAAGCCAAACGCGACAGCATCGGAGTTTTGATGGTTTACGACAATCCTACGCACGACATAGACTTGATGAAACAAATTTATCAAGATTTTATTGAAAACAAAAAATGCAAGGCTGCATAAACAAAAATATGAATAATAATTAACTTTAATTATGCGAATACTACAAGTAATCCACGGTTATCCACCGTATTATATGGCGGGAAGTGAAGTTTACACTTACAACCTCGCACGTGAATTGTCAAAAAATAACGAGGTGTTTGTCTTCCATCGGATTGAGGACAAATCACTGCCGCTGTATCAGATTACCGATACGGTGAGCGAAGGCGTCAATATCAGATACATCAACAATTACGAACCGCAAAACGCGACTTTCTATGATAAATATCTCAATCCGAAAATCGACGATATGTTTCGTGATTATGTGCGTGAGATTAAGCCCGATGTGGTGCATATCGGACACCTGTCGCACCTTTCAACGCAGATTCCGATAATTGCTAAACGTGAGTTTGGACTACCGGTATTGTTCACAATTCACGATTTTTGG
>JAFXZT010000064.1 GCA_017541145.1 Bacteroidales bacterium
CGTTGTTATTGTTGTTATTATTATTGTTGTTCTTTACGAAATCGTTGTAATTGAGTCCGTATTGATCAGCAATTTTTTTCAACCAATCTTCATCAACAAGTACATATTTTCCGTCATTCTTGTTGTTATCGTTTTTATTATTATCGATTTTGTTGTTATCGTACTTATTGTTGTTATCATTATTATAATTATTGTTATAATCATTTCTGTCACGGTAATCGTACTCGTTAGTAGAAGTTCCGAAATTGAGATTTGCTATCGATTTGTCAACAGAAACCGATGACGACATCTGAGAATGAACTTCAAAAGCATAATAACACCAACAAGCGTAAGTATAATACGAACACCAAAAATAACCGGATTTTCCCCACGAAGTTCCCCACGAATTTTGAACGAGGAAACCACCGCTACCTCCAAAAAGCGCATCATCGTAAGCTACAACCGCCAAAGCATGTCCGCCGTAATTTACATTAGGATTTTCTGATGGATTCCAAGTACCGTCGGAAAGCATTCCGGTAGATGATGACATCGATGGCGGACATTTGAATGCCGCCAAAACCGGATGTCCGGCTGCTAAGGCTTGTTTGGTTGAGGTAACTTTCATCAACAAATTGTTGTAATTCAAAAACAATTTGGTGTAATTCGGAATTCGGTTTGATGCTGCCAAACTTTTCCAATTTGACGGAATTGCGTTGGTACTGATACAAGACGGATTTTGCGGATACAACGACAATTTTACTGCTCCGGTATTTTTCAACCACGCACAAGCCTGAGCAATATCGGTACCGACTGCACAATTTGTTGTACTTACAGTTAAAATATTAACATACGTATAACAAGGCAAAAATGCGTTTTTAGTGATTGTTGCTCTGTTAGTTATACCGTTTTTCATTGCCCAAAGCATTGTAGCAATACAATATGTAGACGACCATGCGGTACAAGTACCTGTTTGACCCTGATCGCCCGGAATCGGTGTAAATTTTTGTAACGATACGGCTTTTGGCAACGATGTGGTAATATCACGAGTCATCGCAGCTCGCATCGGAAGTTTTTTTGCTAAAACTGTATCAATTTCGCAGCCGGTCATGTGCTGTGCCATAACACTTTGTGCACTAAATGCTGCTATCAATATTGCGATTAATATTTTCAGTTTCATTATTTTACATGATTGAATTTAACAATTGCTACCAAAATTTCTTTGCTTGGGGTTGAGGAACTGAAGCGAAATACTTTATCTCCCATAAATTTTGAATCTTTTATCGAAAATGCTTTAGGTCCCAATGCTTTGAAAATCTTGGTTTCGTAATCTCCTTGTTCTGCTTCCATTCTCTGACGGAGTTTGTCAATATTTATCGGCACCAAGGAATAGAGAACATACAGATAATCAGTACCGTCTGTATTATCCATTTCTATAAAATGTTTCTCATCGGGAAACGCCACGCACGAATTTTTGTATTCCAAAAACGGGCTTATCATTTTGCTTTGCGGAAAAATATTGTAAACCTTATTGGTAAGGTCAGTACCGAAAACATAAACGTAAGCCGGCTGATTGTTGCCAATCAATATGCGGAAACGTGTTCCAGATTTATATTTTTCGGGAATTTCAATTACACCGGTTTCTTTGTTGAGACTGCCCGACATGTATGACTTGTCGTTGAGCTGCAAACGGATATTTCCTTGAAATCTGTATACGTTTACAGTATCGCCTTTCGGTGTGATTCCGCGGCTGTAGCTTGAGCAATCGTAATCGCCATAATAATCATAATTGCCATAATCGCTGTATCCGCCGTAATCATCGTAACCATAGTCATAATCGGAATTATTGTTGTAATAATTGTTGTAATCGTTGTAATTCTGATCCCAATTTTGGTTGTTGTCATACAGGTCATAATTGTAATCATTATCGCTATAATTGTTGTAATTATTGTTGTAATAATCATAATCATTCTGACCGTAATCATAGTTGTAATTATTGTAGTCATAATCGTTCCAACAACCATCGCTGCCGTCGTTGTAATAGCTGTTGTAATCGTTGTCGTAATAGTTGGAATAATCGTCGGCGTTATTATTGTAATTATTGTAATATCGTAATAATTATAATTATTATTGTTGTCGAAACCGCCGTAAGGGTCATAATAATAATCGTCATTATTGTCGTAAGAATAATTACCGTCGTAATAATTATCGTAGTTATCATAACCGTAATCATCATAACCATAATCATCATAACCGTAATTGTTATTATCATAACCGCCGTCATCATAGTTATAATCATTATTGTAATAATCATCATAACCATTATTGCCGCCGCCGTCGTTTCCGCCGTCATTACCGCCGTAACCGCAACCGCTATTTGCTCCGGTTGTACTGAAATCAAGTTTTGACGTGGTTAAATCCACTGTATTGTTGGCAGCCGAAGCTATCGGAACGTACAATGAATGTGCGTCTACTACGGTATTTACAAAAATAGAATATGTCAACCAAAAATATCCTTTGTAAGCCCAATCTGTACCCCACGAATTTTGTACAAGAAATGCTCCGCCAAATTTGTCATCATCATAAGCCACAATACACATCTCGTGTCCGCCGTCTTCGCTTACTGAATTGAGATTTTCGGTAGGTTTGTAAAGTCCCTGACTGTCAAAATTGCGTTCTTCCATAAACGAATTCGGCAACATCATACCGAAAATTACAGGACGACCTTCCGCTATGGCTTTTTTTACTTTTATAACATTGGCTGTATTTCTTTTGATTGGCCAATCGTAAAAAAGTGTTGTATACGAAGTAATTTTGTTTTGAGAGGCTTCCGACGCATTGCTCGGATTGCCGTTTAAACAACATTTTTCAGAATTTGAAGAATATTTCAAAGCACCGGTTGTTTGCAAAAAACGCGCTGCTGATTCGCCGTCAGAACCGTTTTGACAATATGTATCGCCCGATTGTTTGATATGCAAATATGTATATGCCGGCAACATCGCGTTTTTTGTAATGGTCTGACGATTGGTAACACCGTTTTTTTGAGCCCAACAAATAGTTGCAGCACAATAAGTTGAAGCCCATGCCACACATGTTCCCGTATTGCCTTGTGTTGACGGAACAGGTGTCCATTTCTGAACAGAGGCTGCCCGAGGCAAATTGGTATAAACATCTCTGGTCATCGGCGCCATAAACTTACAATGTTTCCAACCCTCAGGATCCACTCTAAGTCCGCGTCCGTATTGAGCATTTGCTCCGCCGGCAAACAATATCGCAGAAAATCCTAACGCTAAATATTTTTTCATATTTTTTTTTGTTAACAGTTTTTTGTTGACACAGTTGCCTTACTTCTTGAAATAAAAGTCACCAAAAATAGATGAGTTTTCCCAAGGAATTTGTTCTGTACCCATTTGTTTGCTTTTTTGGTAAACTTCGTTTCTTACAACTTTGAAAATATCTTCAATTTTTTTGCCCGGATTTTCTTTGAGAGCTTTGGCAAGTTGCTCGGTGTAAAGTCCGTTAGAACCTGAACCGTCAGAAGCAGTTTTGCCGGGGGCTGTTGCATAAGCTACAAATGTTCCTTTCGGAGCATCTACCTGAGCCAAACCACCGTTTTGACCTACTGCACGTGATACTTTCGGGAACGGATTGTTGCGGCAAGCATCAAGAATCAAAATACTCAAATCAACATTTGATGTTGAAAACGCGCCCAAAACTTTACTCAAGTTAACACACTCATCTTCCACTTCTTGCTCACGCTGAACTACTGCACTTACAGGTACTAAATAATTATCACCGTTTACCTGCAAACCGTGACCTGCATAATAAAACAATCCTACACCGCCTTGAGTACTAAGTTTGTCGCCAAAATCATAAATACATTGCTGCATAGATTTGCGGTCCATATTTGTAAATTTCATAACTTCAAAACCGAGTTGTTCCAAAGTACTTGCCATAAGGTTGGCATCGTTAACAGGGTTTGCAAGTTTTGTAATACTTTGATAATCTGCATTTCCAATAACAAGAGCCAAACGTTTTTGATTTGAAACAGCATCAGATTTGTTGAGAGTTACAAAACGGGGATCTGTTGTTACAGAACCGCCTTCGTTTTTCACAACGGCTTCTATAACATTTTTACCGGGTTCAAGTACAATATCGTATTCCAAAGGAAAATCACAATCGGAAGTTACAACCGTAAAACCGCGTGAAAGGGCTTTTTTAACTTGTATTTTGCCGTTTACTGTTACTACAATTTCAGAAAGCGGAGTTTTGGATGTAACACAAAGTCTGATTTTCATCTTGGAATCGATAGTTTCGGTATCGTAATATTGAGGAGTTGTCCAAGAAACTTCCGGTTTTGCAATTTTGGTGTCAGCAACTTTTTCGTTCAAAAGTTTACCGTTTTTGAAATATCCGGATTCTTGAGTTCCGTCAGCATAATACATCGTACCGTTACCTGTAAGACTGCCGTCAGTAAATTCACCGATGTAACGAGCCTTTGTAAGACGATTTTCGCACATGCCCTGACCATTTGCTTTTCCGTTGCGGAAATTGCCGACAATGGTAAGTCCGTCATAAGTACGCAATTGACCTTGCCCCTCAGGTATACCGCCTTTTAAATTTCCGGTGTAACGACCTTCTGCCAAAAGACGGATACCAAAGCCGTTTTTGTCACCGTAAATAAGTTTAAAATCTTTAGGATCACGTTCTTCTACAAGTTCGTCATTACGATAAACTCCGCTTTCTACGATTCCTGATTGCGGTTCGTAATATGCAGCCTCACCATTAAGACCACCGTCTTTGAACTGACCGAAACAAACAGATCCGTCTTCAGATCTCAATGCACCGTAACCGTCGAAATCTCCGTTTTTGAAATCTCCGCTATAAGTAACGACTCCAACTTCGTCATCATGAAAACGCATCATCGCATATCCGTGCGGCAAATCGTTCTCGAAAGCTCCGCGAATTATATTACCGTCTGCCGTAATAAATTTACCTTGACCGTGAAATTTTCCATCCTTGAAAAATCCCATGTAATAGTCGCCATTGTCGTTAACATAAACACCGTAACCGTTATCACAATCGCCGGAAACACAGCCGTTTACATTTTTCGGATTGATTTCACCGGCAAATCGGCTGCGATCCCACATACCGGTTTTGGTAGTACCGTCAGGATAAGAAAAAACACCGTACCCTGAAAAATTACCTTTATAAAATTCACCTTCGTATTTAGAACCGTCAGTCATGGTAAAAATACCTTGACCGTCGTAATAACCGTTTCTAAAATTTCCTTCGTAAACAGAACCGTCAGAATATATTGCAACACCATAGCCGTCTTTGCAATCACCATTGATACAATCATCACTATGTTCGTCATCCGAAATTTGATCTTGAATCCAAATATTAGTTTGCTTAGTACCGTCGGCATTTATTGTAACGCCAATACCTTGACGGTCACCATCTTGCCAATGTCCGATGTATTTAGAACCGTCGTCCATCCATGTATAAGCACCTTTGCCGGAAAATTTTCCACCGGACCAATTTCCGATATATGAATCGCCGTTGGAAAAAACAATAGTTCCAAAACCCTCATAATCTCCATTTTCAAAAAAACCCTCATAACGGCTACCGTTACTTTCTAAATAAACGCCGTAACCATCTTCGCAGTTGCCACTTACACATTGAGCTTGTACTCCTTGTGAAGCTACAATTGATAAAGCAGCTAAAAATATACGTTTGCGCCAATCTGTTTTGAAATGTCTTTTCATAGTTGAAAAATAATTTTATGTTGTGTTTACAATTAGATTTGTTAGAAAGCGAAATTACACAATTTTTTTGTTAAAATAAACAAATTATGATAAATTTAACAGCAAAAAGAAAAATCAGCAAACAAGCAATAATTTGGAAAAAACAAGTAAAAAATATTACCTTTGCATCAGCCAAAATAAAAAATTGTAAGTAAAGTAATGCGATTTGACAGATTTATTTCAAGAAGATTAGCATATTTCAGACGAGTAAAATACTCTCTGACACAAGATTTTAAAAGAAGCAGTATAGGAAAACATCCCAAAATATCTGCTGTTATCTGTATATTTTTATTAACTACAATTATAGTAATAAATGTAAAATCCTGTCAGAACAAACTCGAAAAAGAAGCTCAAGAAAGCGGTTACGAGGCAGCAATAAGAAATTATTCCCGCGAAATCAAGATATTAGCGCATCAATTCGATATGCCGCAAGAATTTCTGATGGCCCTCATCATGTTGGAATCATCAGGCAGAAAAGATGTTCCATCAAGATTTGAACCCGCTGTTTATCAAAAACTTAAAGATATCCAAGATCATAAATCCGCCATGTTGGAAGGCATTTCGATAAACGACATCGGCGATGCCAACGACGAGGCTTTGAGAAATTTGGCTTCGAGCTGGGGACCGTTTCAGCTTATGGGTTACAAATGTTTGCATCTGAATATCAAAATCAAAGAACTTCGCGGCAACAACTCACTTTATTGGGGCGTTTATTGGATTGACAAAACATACGGAACTTACGTAAGGAAAGGACGTTACCAAGATGCATTTCATATTCACAACACAGGGCATCCGGTTCCGAAAAACGGCAAATTTGAAACTTACGATCCAAATTATATTCCCAACGGTTTGAAATACATGGAATTTTTCAAACAAAACATGTAACACTGCATGAAACAAATTTTAGTATCAATATTTTTATTAACATTTTTATTGTCAACAGGTTGCTACTACAACAGCAATCCTACGGAAATAAAAATAAGTTTGGAAGAGCGCATACATTGCGACAAAGGTTACAACAATTACGGAGCAGAAATCAAGAAACAAGCCAGACGGTTTAATCTTCCGCCCGAATACTTGATGTCGCTTGTGATGTTGGAATGTTCCGGCGAAGAAAATCCGAAATCAAGATTTGAAAAAAGCATCTTCAATAAGCTTGACGAAGTAAAAAAAGGCAAGCGAAAATCTTTTGAAAACATCACGAAAGAAGATTTGAAAGACGCATCGAAAGAGGCGTTGAAAAACTTATCAACTTCGTGGGGACCTTTTCAAATAATGGGCTACAAATCGATACATCTTGGCATCAAAATCAAAGAGTTGCGCGGCACGGTCGGCAAAGGAGAAATATATTGGGGCGTAAAATGGATTCGCGACAACTACGGTGAATATCTTGACCGTGGAGACTTTGAATCTGCATTCCGCATCCACAACACCGGCAGTCCCACCGGCAAAACCCATGACAAAAATTACGTTTACAACGGACTGAGATATGCCGCATATTTCAAATCAAGATATTGGTAAAAACGTCATGTTTTTTACAAAAAAACGCCGATACTATTCCCGAAAAAGCATTTTTTTCTGCTAATTCGGAGGCGATATCGGCGTTTTTTTTGAGTAAAAAGCAAAATATAATTCACTCTTTAGTTATAATAAATATATTTTACAATTTATAAACATAATCGAATGGTTATTCACCGCAAAAACGTGTGAGATACCTCAAACTTTCGTCACAAAAATGTGTGAGACACCTCAAACTTTCGTCACAAAAACGTGCAAGGTAGAGCAATTTTTCGTCACAAAAATGTGTTTATATTTGTATAATTGGGTGAGAAACAGTATATTTGCGGAAAATTAAAATTGAATATATGAAAAGGCAAGTATATAACGATTTAATAGCGTGGAAAAACTTACCGTCATCGCGACGCAAACCCCTTATTTTGGAGGGCGCAAGGCAGACCGGAAAAACTTGGCTAGCACGCGAATTGGGCAGATGCGAATTTGAAACTTTTGTGGAAATCAATTTTGAACAGATGACAGAATTGCGCCCGCTTTTTGAAACCAATTTTGACCTTACTAGAATTTTGATGACAATTCAAGCGGTTACGGGCAAAAAAGTCAGTGCCGGTACCACTTTATTGTTTTTCGATGAAATTCAATTTGCCCGCCGTGGATTGCTGTCTTTGAAATATTTTCTCGACCAAATACCTGAACTACATATAATTGCAGCCGGATCGTTGTTAGGATTGATTGATCATCAAGACGATTCTTTTCCCGTGGGGAAAGTGTCGTTTCAAAGAATTTATCCGCTTGGTTTTACGGAATTTTTGGATGCCATTGGTCGCGATGGTCTCGCTGAGATGCTTAAAAACGGTGATTTTATTGCAACTGATACTTTTGCAGCAACATTCATAGACCTTTTGCGCCAATACTATTTTGTTGGAGGAATGCCCGAAGCCGTAAAAACTTACGCCGAACAGATGGATTATAATGCCGTTCGTCAGGTGCAAAACGAAATTTTGACATCTTACAAAAAGGATTTTTGCAATCATCCGCCCAAAGAGATTGTTAAACGGATGATTTTGCTTTGGGAATCGATACCGTCGCAACTTGCCAAGGAAAATAAAAAGTTTGTTTATACGGCTGTAAAAAATGGCGCACGGGCAAGAGATTTTGAAACAGCGATTCAGTGGTTATGCGATGCAGGTGTGGTTTACAAGGTAACACGTGTGCGCTCCGGCGAAATTCCGCTCAAAGGTTTTGAAGATATTGATTCGTTTAAACTTTACACTCTCGACATTGGGCTTCATGCGGCAATGTGCGGGCTTGAAGCGTCCACATTGGTGCAGGGTAACGATTTTTTTATGCAATATAAAGGTGCTATGACAGAGCAATTTGTGCTCCAAGAATTACGACGTATAGAAAATACCGAAATCCATTATTGGACGCCCGACGAAAGCCGCGCCGAGATCGATTTTGTGTTGCAATATAAAGGTGAGGTAATTCCCATCGAAGTTAAAGCCGAGCGACATCTAAAAGCCAAATCGATAGGTATTTACATAAAGCAAAACAATCCTCGCCGCGTAATCCGCACCTCACTTGCCCCATACCAAAAAGGCGACACCGTTACAGATATTCCGCTGTATGCTTTGGCGGAGGCGGTGGAGAGAGGGAGATGATTTAAGAAACAAGGTCAGGCTTGGGCTTTGACAGTTCGGTTTTAACGCAAAGGCAACTATCAGCCCGATTAAAAAACAGCCTAAAATGTTCACGGCGAAAGTTTTAATGTGAAATTCAAACGGTTCTTTTAGTGGCAACAGACCGATTAAATACCGCATCGCCGCACCGCACGCACCGTCAAGTGCAACAAGAAGGATGTTAAACATAGGGTTTGAAAGATTTTTATTCAAAA
>JAFXZT010000015.1 GCA_017541145.1 Bacteroidales bacterium
CAACTGTTAACGAGCAACTTCGCGGCGACCTCGACTATGAAGATTCATTAATTCGTCAAGCTTTATGGGAAAAAGCCGAACGCGAAGAACTCGAATATGAACTGAAAGAAAAAAGAAAAGAAATCGAAGCTAGCAAAAAAGAAATCGAAGCTAGCAAAAAAGAAATCGAAGCCAGCAAAAAAGAAATCGAAGCCAGCAAAAAAGAAATCGAGGCTGGTAAAAAACAAATTGAGGCCAGTAAAAAACAAATTGAGGCCAGTAAAAAAGAAATCGAAACCAAAGCCAAAGAAATTGAGGCTAGTAAAAAAGAAATCGAAACCAAAGATAAAGAAATCGAGGCTAGTAAAAAAGAAATCGAAACCAAAGCCAAAGAAATCGAGGTTAGTAAAAAAGAAATCGAAACCAAAGCCAAAGAAATCGAAGCTAGTAAAAAAGAAATCGAAGCCAAAGACTCACAACTTGCAGCGTCAATAAAAATGCTGGCATCGTTGGGGGTTGCTCATACACAAATCGCTGAAACTCTCAAAATTTCTATTGAAGAGGTTCATAAGGTATTGAAATAAAAATACAAGAATAAACCCTAAAGCCTTTACTTATGGCTTAACTCGTAATTATTTAATTATCACTAATTCCGAAAAACTTTTTAAATGGCATTTCAAAAAGTTTTCGGAATTATGATTAAAGCAAAAGTGAAATTATTTTTCTGAAACGATTTTGATATATGTTTGTACCAAAGTCGTTTCTTCCAACGGATAGAAACACAAATTCTTTATAACCGCCGGAACAAGAATAGTTTCACCTTTTTTGAGATCAACAAAATTTCTGTCGTCATCGTATTCTATACGACATTTTCCGTCGGTACACATATATATAATAAACGAATCAATTTCCGGTGTATCTTTCTCAATCGGCATATTAAAACGGAAAATGTTGGTAGTAAAATACTTACAATCAACAGCATTGACAGTTTTGTTGATTTCGGAATTGTATTTTACACGATAATCATTGTAAAACTTGTAGTCAATAGCGTCAACAGCCTGATGATTATGAAGTTCTCGCGATTTGCCGTTTGAATCTACTCGATTGTAATCAAATATACGATATGTTATATCGCTATTTTGCTGAATTTCAGCAAGTAATATACCTTTTCCGATAGCATGAACCCTACCCGAGGGAATAAAAAATACATCACCTTTTTTTACTGGCATAAAATTGAGAATATCCATAAGTTTACCGTTTTTCACTGTTTCAAGATATTCTTCTTTTGACATCTCTTTGTTGAAACCGTTCACAAGCTGCGCACCGGGCTCTGCATCAAGCACATACCACATCTCGGTTTTACCAAATGATTCATGACGTTGCCAAGCTAATTCGTCGTCAGGATGTACTTGTACAGAAAGATTATCGTTGGCATCAATAAATTTTACAAGCAAAGGGAAATTGTTACCAAAATTGTCGTAAACAACGTCGCCGACAAGGTCTCCCATATAGACTTCCAAAATTTCGTTAAGAGTATTTCCTGCAAGGAAACCGTTTGAAATCACTGAATTGTAATCGTCAACACCCGAAATTTCCCAACTTTCGCCACAACGG
This sequence comes from Bacteroidales bacterium, assembly GCA_017541145.1. Classification (GTDB taxonomy): domain Bacteria; phylum Bacteroidota; class Bacteroidia; order Bacteroidales; family UBA3824; genus UBA3824. The sequence goes on from JAFXZT010000015.1 coordinate 1,594, forward strand.
TCCGGTACTTCTGAACGATTAAAAATTTTTTTAAACTTGTCACCACCCCAAATTGGTGTCTTGTAAATAGGTTTGAATTTTAAAGGATACAAATTATTTTCCATGATACTAGTGTGTTATGAAAAAGAAAATTTAGAAATTTGGCTTTCGGTATCAAATTTGTATTTTGATTACCAAAATTATTTAACTATATTTGCCAAATCATTTGCAAATTTAACACTTGGCAAATATAAAAACAATAAAAACAATATCAAAATATTTATTTTCATCAGCTTGAATATCAATATTTTGAACAATAATTACGAAAATATCAGAAATTAAGTACAAAAAATTTTGGAAGTGAACAAAAAAAATTTGTATTTTTCTGAATTAAAATAGGATAGAAATTTAGCGTACAAAAATCAACATACGGGCTTATGAAAAAGCTAAAACTCAGTGTAAAATCCAAATTCAATCTTATATTGATAGCGTCATTATTGCCGTTTGCAATAGTGAGTACAATTTTTGCGTATCTGCTATCACAAAATAAGTCTTACGAAACTTACGAAGAGAGTGTATCGGAGATTAAATTATCGTATTTGAGATTAAAAGAATACGAACAGTCGTTTCTTTTGAATTATCCAAACGATAATGTATTCTTCAAAACTACTGAAAATGAGTATTTAAGGAAATTTGAACTGGAAAGCAAACAACTTGATAAAGATCTTGATGTATTGCTCAATAACCCAACTACACAACAATTGGATTTGAGCGACAAGATTTATATGCTCAAGGAAAATGCCGACAGTTACGAAGATTTGTTGAAAAGCATTTCTTCCAAAATTTACCAACGCGGTAGTTTTCAAACCGGTATCATAGGCGAAATTGAAAGAAGTTACGCTAACGCAGTTTCGCAAAATTCTTTGGATTTGTCGGTATTGGCTTCGTTGAAAGAAATGGAAGTACAATATCTCAGTCGTAAAGACAAAACTTATTACGACAAATTTATTTCATTGTATACACATTTTATGGGAGCAGCTCCGGGTAATGTGGACGATGTTGACATCACAATTACTACAGACTCGCTTCTCATTGACTCTGTTGCTCATGCCGTTGTAAATGCTACTCACAACGATGTGTTGAAAAATGCCGACAAACTGAAACCGGTAAACGACCTCAAAAGATATTTTACAGCTCTTATAAAAATCGATAAGGAAATCGGTTTCAACCGTGAAGAAGGTCTTTTGTTTGACATCCAAGTTGAAAAAGCAAAACTTGACGATATTAATTCTATCATAAAATCAGTACAAGATGTTAAAACCGATTCTATGAATTTAACCAGAAATTTTTTCATCGGATTGGTTATAATACTGATTTTGGGATTGATAATTGCGCATATCAAGATTTCTAAAACAATAAGCGTAGGCATCGAAAAAATCGGCGGTTACCTTATTCAACTCTCCAAAGGTATTTTGCCTGACAAGGAAATTCCGGCGGACGGCAACGACGAACTTTCGGAAATGGCTGAAAACTTAAACAAATTTGCTCGCGGATTGAAACAAACAACTGAATTTGCAAGTTCTATCGGTGCAGGAAATTTGGATACTGAATTCAAACCGTTGTCAGAAAACGATATTCTTGGTAACTCGTTGTTGGAGATGCGTAGCAACCTTTACAAATCTCAACAGGAAGACGAAAAACGTCAGCACGAAGATGATTTGCGTAAATGGTCAAATGAAGGTTTGACTCAGTTCTCTGAAATTCTCCGTCAAAGTACAAGTAATATTTCGGAATTGTCAAACAACGTTTTGAAAAGCTTGATTCACTTCTTGAATGCAAATCAAGGCGGTTTGTTTCTTTACAACGATTCCAACAAAGATGATATTCACTTGGAACTTGAAGCATCTTACGCTTACAATCAAGAACGTAAAAAGAAAAAGAAAATATATCTCGGCGAAGGTCTTATCGGTACATGTGCGATTGAAAAATCTTACGTTTACCTAACTGACTTGCCGGACGATTATTTAACAATTACCTCAGGATTGGGCGGCAGCAATCCGTCAAGCCTTTTGATTATGCCGCTGAAAGTGGAAGATCAAATTTTCGGCGTGTTGGAAATTGCATCGTTCAGAAAAATGGAACGTCACGAAATAGATTTCGTTGAAAAAGTTTCTGAGTCTATTGCGTCAACACTCTCTATTGCAAAAATCAACCAAAGAACAGCCGACCTTCTTACACAATCTCAGCAGCAAGCCGAAGAAATGGCATCTCAAGAAGAAGAAATGCGTCAAAACCTCGAAGAACTTGTTGCTACTCAGGAAGAATCAGCAAGAAAAGAGGCAGAAATGCAATCAATTCTTAATGCCGTTCACTCTTCTTCTTTGGTAATAGAATACGACTTAACAGGAAGAATCACAAGTGTTAACGAAGCTTTTTGTCGTACATTAAATATTGAACGTCAACAAGCAATAGGACGCAGTCAGGATGAATTCCGTGATACCAGCGACCCGATTTCTATGCAGGATTCCGATTTTTGGTCTCGTGTAAAAGACGGTGAAGTAATAAAACGTACTGACAAATATTTGGTTTCCGGCGAAGAACACTGGTTGCAACAAGTTTTCACACCGATTCTTGACTCCGATGGTTTCCCGTACAAGATTCTCAACATGGCAACCGATATTACTTCGAGCAAAAAACAGGAACTTGAACTTCAGGTTCAAGCAGAAAAAATGGCGGCTCAAGAAGAAAAATTGAGACAAAATCTTGTAGAACTTCAGAAAACGCAAGAATCAATGGCAACTCAGCAAGACGAGCTCAACGATGTTAACAGAAAACTCAAGAGCAACGAGGAAATATTGATGAAAGCGGTTTCAAAATCGCAAGAACAAGAAAAAGAGTTGCAAACCAAAGTTTTGGAACTCAACAGATTGCACAAAGAATTGGAACTTCAGCAAGCCGAAATTCTTGAACAAAACAAAGAACTTCAAGAGAAAGAAAGACTTCAAGCAAAAGCATTGCAAGATGCCGACAAGAATCTTGAAAGAGCAAGAGTAAAAATCATGGCTGAATTTGTCAGAAATCTTGAACGTCAAAGCACGGTTATGGACAAAGCGGAAGAAATTTTGCGACATTCAGCAAACGTGCCGAAGGAATCAATCGAAACTATGCACGAAGTTAACAGCGAATTCAAAGTTTTGATTTCTAAATACAAAGTAGAATAACATTGATATAATAAATATTGATTCTTTAATTTTTATGAGGCTGCTCAAAATTATCGTAAGATAAATTTGGACAGCCTTTTTTTATTTAGTTTCGTTGTTTTTTTCTTTTAACTTTTCCTTAACCATTTTTTTTTTTTGATTTAACCATATCATCTAATTTCGCCGCCAAAACAAATAATTACATTTTAAATAAAATTAAAACAATGAATAAGAAATTACTTTTTAGCTTGATTGCATTGTTCATGCTTTCATTTGTCTTTTCTTCATGCAAAAAAGACGATAACAACGACAACAATTATTCAAAAGAAATTGTCGGAAAATGGCTTATGACTCACTATGTATTGTACGTTGACGGCGTAAAAGAAACTGATTTTACACCGACAACAGAAGACGAAGAAGACGATAATTACGAAGTAGAATACGCAGTATTTACAAGCGATGGTAAATATTCTGCAATAGTAAATGGAAGACCTCAAGAATCTGGCAAATGGAGTATCAACGGTGATAAATTAACAATAGTATACAGCGAAGAAGATGATGATGCTAAAGAAGTGTATACAATATCTATCGTAGAAAATACATTGACAATGTCTGAGGAATTTGTTCGCAAATACGATAACAAAAAAATCAAAGATATCATCACCTACGTAAAACAATAATTTATACTGAATTTCAGTAAAAAACAAAATAATAAACGGATGCTCAATCGGGTATCCGTTTTTTTTATCGCGCTTCGTATTTCTTACCCGGATATGAATTTATCAAATCTTTGAATTCCATCATCAAAAGCAATGATGAAAGTTTCGCCATAGGAATTCCTGTTTTTATCGAAAGTATATCAATATACAACTGACCTTCAGAACGCAATGTATCAATTACTTTTATTTCGTCCGGAGTTAACGGAACAAGATTTAATGATGCTTGTGTAGCAGTTTTTTTACTGTTTGACTGCCAACCCATCGAACGTTCCAAATCAGCAGCCGAAGTTACCAAAGTGGCTTTGTTGTTAGAAATCAAATAATTGCAACCGGCATAAAGTTTATCGGAAATTCTGCCCGGAAAAGCAAAAACTTCACGTTTGTATTCAGCTGCATCTTCTGCCGTGATAAGTGCGCCACCTTTTATTTTGGATTGAGCAACAATCAAAGCATCACAAAGTCCGGCAATTATACGGTTGCGACACGGAAAATTTGCCTTGTTTACCGGACGTCCGTAATAATATTCTGTAACTAAAGCACCGTTATTGTGAACAATATCGCCCGCAAGTTTACGGTTTTCTGCCGGATAAACCATGTTGAGACCGTGCCCCAAAACTGCTGCGGTTGGAACTCCGAATTTGAGTGCCGCCTGATGCGCGTAAGTATCGGCACCGGCTGCCAACCCGCTGATAATTATTACGTTGATATTATCATTTTTCAGTCCTTCTACGAGATTGAAAATATTTGTTTTGCCGTCGGCATCGCTCATTCGTGTTCCGACAATGCCAACTGTTCGCGATGTATCAAAATTGAGTGTTCCGTAAGAAAACAACATCGTGGGAGCGTCTTCGCATTGTGCAAGTTTGCGTGGAAAATCGTTGTCAAGGTAATACGATGCTTTGATATGATGTTTCAAACATGTCTCAATCTGAACTTTTGCCAAATCCAAAATATTGTTTGTCTGAATAACGTTTGCTATATTTTGAGAAATCAGTTTGGTTTCTACATAATAATCAAGATTCTCAAAAAAATGTTGTTCGGACTCAGCACCGGATACAATTTTTCTTACTCCGGCATTTCCTATGCCCGGAATCATGTTGAGTGCAAGTTTGTAAAGAGAATCTTGATTATTGAAATCCATTATTTTGGAGCTTTAAAATATAAAAATATTCCGATAATAGCGTAAATGATGTTTGGAACCCAAACTGCAACCAACGGCGGCAACGAACTGCCAATCGCAAATTGCGTAAATATCTGCATGAACAAGATGTAACTGAAACTCAAGCCCAATCCTACACCAAGGTTGAGTCCCATACCACCTCGAACTTTTTTGCATGACAATGTTACACCTATCAATGTAAGGATAAAACATGCAAACGGATAGGAAATTCGCTTGTAACTTTCTACTTCAAAAGCTTCAATATTTTCGCTACCGCGCCTACGCTGCTCGTCAATATACTCAGAAAGTTCGTCAGAATTGAGAGTTTCTATTTGTTCAAGACGTTGATTGAAATCGGTAGGAAGTATCGCCAAAGTGGTGTCCATTTTTTGACCTGTTACCAACGAATCGCCGTTTGCAGTGATATAACGGATGTAATATTTGTTGATAGTCCACTTGTTTTTGGTAGAATCCCAACTGATTTTGTCGCTCATGAGTTTCTCTTTAAGGTTCTGACCATCAAATATTTCCCAACTGAAATACTGTCCTTCGTTGCTCGATGCATTAAAAGAACGCATATAAAGTCTTGTAGAATCGTTTACTTGACGGTGGATATTCAGAGAATTGTTGGTATAAGGTCTGTTGATATACGTGTTCTCAAACTTGAGGCGCACAGCAGTGGCAGGCGGTATGATGTAAGCACTTAGGAAAAACGAAAGTATTGCCAATACAAATGCCGATTCAAAATATGGCACAAGCAACCGTCTGAAACTGATTCCCGCGCTCAAAATTGCAATAATTTCAGAATTGCTGGCAAGTTTCGACGTAAAGAAAATTACGGATATAAAAATGAATAAAAACATGAACATATTTGCGTAATATGGCGCAAAGTTCACGTAATAATCGAATACGATGGCTTCAAACGGAGCTTTTTTCTCCATGAAGTCATCGAGTTTTTCCTGAATATCAAAAACAATAATAATAGAAATCAACAGTACAAGCGAATAAAAAAATGTACCGAGAAATTTCTTTATTATATATCTGTCAAGTAATGTAAACATCTATACGTTTTTACTAAATTCTTTCCATCATCTTTTTAGCAGCACCGTCTTTCCAATCAGCAAAAGTTCCGTCCAAAATTCTGCGGCGGATTTCTTTTACCAATGCCAAATAGAAAGCCAAATTATGAATACTTGCAATCTGTGCTGCAAGTCTTTCGTTTGCTACAGTAAGATGTCTTAAATAAGCTTTTGAATAATAATGATCTACGAAAGAAGTACCATTTGGATCGAGTTCTGAAAAATCGTTTTTCCATTTCTCGTTCTTCATATTCATAGTACCTTCTGACGTGAAAAGCATACCGTTGCGACCGTTTCTTGTAGGCATCACACAGTCAAACATATCGATACCGCGAGCCACACCTTCTATAATATTGGCTGGAGTACCAACGCCCATAAGATAACGAGGCTTGTCTTTTGGAAGTATACCGTTAACAACTTCTATCATTTCGTACATCTTTTCTGCCGGTTCGCCTACAGAAAGTCCGCCGATAGCATTAGCCTGCATCTCTTGCGATGCAATAAATTCTGCCGATTTTATTCTCAAATCTTTGTAGACAGAACCCTGTACGATAGGCAAATAAGCTTGATCATAACCGTAAAGAGGTTCGGTTTCTTTATAATGTTTTACACCGCGGGCAAGCCATTTGTGTGTGATTTCCAAAGATTTAGCAGCATATTCGTAAGTACACGGATATGGAGTACACTCATCCAAGGCCATCATAAAATCGCTACCGATAATACGTTCGGTATCCACAACGCTTTCCGGAGTGAAAATATGTTTAGAACCGTCGATATGAGAGCGGAAAGTAACGCCCTTGTCTGTAATTTTACGATTTTCAGCAAGAGAAAATACCTGAAATCCGCCACTGTCAGTAAGAATGGAACGATCCCAATTGATAAATTTATGAAGACCACCGGCTTGACGCAAAATATCCATGCCCGGTCTCAAATATAAATGGTAAGTATTTCCTAAAATAATTTTAGCGTCAATATCATCTCTAAGTTCTCTTTGGTGAACGCCTTTTACAGACCCCACAGTACCAACGGGCATAAAAATCGGAGTTTCAATCACACCGTGAGCCGTTGTAATTACACCAGCACGCGCATTGGTTTTCGGGTCGGAGTATGCAATCTCAAAATTCATTATATACAATTATAGTTTAGCGTTGCAAAGGTAACGCTAAAAACTTAAAAAAACTACTTTTTATCAGATAAAACTGAAAAAAAGATGTGATTTTATTTTTCATAATACCAAAAAAAGCTATTATATTTGCAGAGCATAAATTAGGGTGCTGATATAAAAATGTTAAACAACCTATTAGAAGTAATAACAGATTTACATAGCTGGAAATTCTGGGTAATTTGGGTTTACGCATTAATTTGGCTGATACAGATGATATATTACATCTTTATCTTCGGCAAAATAGGTAAAAAACGCAAACCGAAACCATATACGCCGACAGTTCCGGTCTCAGTAATAATATGTGCTAAAAACGAAGCTGAGAATCTGAAAGAACGTTTAAAATATATTCTCGATCAGGATTATCCTGATTTTGAAGTAATTGTAGTAAACGACCAAAGCACAGACGACACCGAATTGGTGTTAGATGAGTATAAGCAGTTATACAAAAATCTATATGTAACGGAAATTTCTCACGACAGATTTTTCCGACAAGGTAAAAAACTTGCTTTAACAATCGGTATCAAAGCCGCCAAAAACGAGTGGCTGTTACTTACCGACGCAGATTGTATACCCACATCCGAACATTGGATACGTACAATGGCACAGCACTTTACCGAACAAAACGATTTTGTATTAGGCTACGGCGGCTACGAAGAACGCCCAGGAATGCTCAACAAACTAATCCGTTACGAAACCGGATTTATTGCTTTGCAGTATTTCACTTACGCAGAATCCGGAATGCCGTACATGGGTGTAGGCAGAAATTTGGCATATCGCAAATCTCTTTTTGATAAAACAAGAGGATTTGCATCGCACAGCCGTTTGATGTCGGGAGATGACGATATCTTTGTAAACGACAACGCACAAAAAAAACGTGTTGCTGTTTCTTACAATCCCAATTCATTCACGATGTGTCTGCCAAAGATGTCATTCAGCGATTGGAACAGTCAAAAACAAAGACATTACACCGCTTCGGAAAGGTACAAGAAAAAACACAAACTGGTATTAGGTTTGGAAGTTTTTTCAAGATCGTTGTTTTACATCATGACTGCATTCATATCATGTTTTCCGCCACTTTATATAATAACAGGCAGTTTGTTTTTACTCAGATACCTGTTGTTTATAAGAGCGGTATATCACATGTCAGAAAAATTCAGAATAAAAGACGTCAAAGCATTGGCACTTTTGTTCGACATCATATTACCTTATATAAATATGGTACAATTTGTTTTGGGTAGAATCAGAAAAGAACGACTCAAATGGAAGTAATAAGCGAAACCTATAATCTAGAACAGTTTTCTGATAAAGCAAAAGCAGATTACGCACTCGTTGTACAAGCACAAAACGGGAATCAAAAAGCATTTGCCCGTTTGTTGTCGCGGTACAGGGAATCTGTATTCTTCATGATTATCAAAATGGTAAAAAATCATGATGATGCCGAAGATCTCACTATGGACTCATTTGGAAGAGCATTCAGAAACATCAACGCATACAAACCGACATCTGCATTTAGCACTTGGCTGTTTAGGATAGCGTCAAACAATGCTATTGACTATATCCGAAGTAACAAACAAAAAACAGTATCTATCGACAAAACCAACGACGAGGACAACGAAAACAATTTCATAAACTCGCCGTTGTTAATCGAAGCGGACAGAGATCCGGAACAGGAAATGATTTCCACTCAAAAACAGCATTGGATTAGAGTGCTTGTGGATCAATTGCCTAACGATTATAGTCAAATAACGGAAATGAGGTATTTTGAAGAAAAATCTTATACCGAAATCGCCGAAGAACTTGAATTGCCGATTGGAACTGTTAAAGCAAGGTTATTCAGAAGCAGGGAATTGTTGTTGTCTATTCTGAAAAACAACAATATTTCAAAAGGCAAAATATAACCAAATGATTATAAGTGAATATTTCGATAATCTAAACGAAACTCAAATCAAACAATTTGAGCTTCTGGGACAACTATACCCCGAATGGAACGAAAAAATCAACGTGATTTCAAGAGCTGACATCGATCAACTTTATGTAAGACATATCCTCCATTCGCTTGCAATTGCCAAATTCAATCTTATTGAGGATTCTCAGAATATACTCGATGTTGGAACCGGCGGCGGTTTTCCGGGAATTCCACTCGCGATAATGTATCCCGAAAAAAAATTTACTCTGATAGATTCTATCGGTAAAAAAATTACTGTGGTTAACAGTATCATAGAAGCTATCGGTCTGAAAAACGCAGAAGGCAAACAAATAAAATCAAATATGCTTGATTTACAATTTGATACAATTGTTAGTCGCGCCGTTACAGCGTTTCCAAATTTTGTAAAACAAACCAAAAATAATCTCCATAAAACTCCTGAATCAAAAATTGTTTATCTAAAAGGCGGAGATTTTGAAGAAGAAATCGCGCCAATACGTTCAAGATGCCAGATTTTTAATATTCCGGACGTTTTCAAGGAAGATTTTTTTGATACCAAAAAGATTATTGTTTACCATCCGTATAAGAAAAAATAGAAGTTCACAAAAAATGTACTACGCAAAATATGAATTAATTTACCAAGTACAAAACAATTTCATATTAAATTTATCGGTCTGGTAAAAAAAAATACCGAAAATATTTGGAAATTGATAAAATTAATTGTTACTTTACAGTCGGATTAGAAATAATGAAATTATACTAATTCGATACTATAAAGGCTTACTAATTCCAAAACCCAAATATTTAGATCCGCGACAAGATTAAAAACTTGCCGCGGATTTTTTTGTGGGAATATTATGATAATGAAGTTTCAGGATTAATACCGTATTGATTTTCAGACTTATTTTCCTTGGTAAGATAACATGCAAAAATCAACACATTTTTTAGTTGACATAAAATACTGAATCGTTCTGATACTCACGATTGAGAATAGAATCGTACTGATTGCTGATTGTCTTGAGACTGTCTTGATAAATTCGGTCTGTAGAATCACGCCATTTGATGTAATCATTGAATCTCATTTCAAAATCGGGAACGAAAAAGAGAGTCACAAACAAATCAAACATCATATAAAGTGTTCCGATTATCAAACCGGAAATTGCAAAACGTTTTGATTCTCCGGTGTTGGCACACATCACAATCGACCAAATACCAAAAATAATTGCCATTCCTGCGATAAACATCCCGATATTTGACATCTTGAATGTTAAAAATGTAGCCGGAATTGCGATAAGAGAACATATAAACGACGCAACGCCCGTGCCGACTGCTATTCGTGCCTGACGATCTTGCAAGTTATTTTTTTTTGCCATATTCGTATCGATAATAAAAGTACATGAATAATCCGAATCCTACCAATTCAAACGGTATACCAGACGATGCAGATACATTTGGAGTTTTTCCAAACGCAATTGGCAACCCGCCAAGAATAGCTCCCACGGCGTTTCCTACGTTGAAAGCTATTTGAACCAAGGCACCGCCAATTTTTTCACCGCCTTTGCCGTACTGAATGATAAGCAATTGTTGTGGCGAAGATAATGCAAATAAACAAAATGTGCAACCAAACATAAAAATTACTGCAATTATCGGATTGGGCGAAAACAACCAAATCACTGTTAAAAATATCGCTGCCGACAATTGTACAAGTCCGGCAACCAATCCCATCGGATATTTATCGCAAATAAATCCTGAAATCAAATTGCCGCTTACCATTCCCAATCCGGCAACTACCATCAAATATGTAAGACTGTCAGCAGAAAATCCTGCCACATCGGTAAGTATCGGGTTGATGTAAGAATACATACACAAAATACCGCAATTGCCTGTAAATGTAGCACCTACCACCAACCAAGGCGCACCGTGTTTCAAGAATTTGAATCTATCACGAAAACGTTCTGTAATTTCGTTTTCTACTTCGGGAACCAAATATTTGAAACCGAAAACCGCTATCAATGAGATAAATCCAACAAAAGCAAATATTACACGCCACGAAAAATTGTTGGAAAGGAATGTTCCGACCGGCACTCCGATAAGATTAGCAACTGTCATACCCGAAACCATAATCGCGATGGCTGACGACTCTTTGCCTTTGTCGGCGAGTTTTGATGCAATGATAGTTCCGATTCCGAAATATGCACCGTGCGGAAGTCCGGAAATAAAACGTCCCGCCATAAGTGTATAATATCCAGGCGCAAAACATGATACCAAATTTCCAAGCATCATCAGCAATGCAAGAAACATCAATACACTTTTCAATCGGTATTTTTCAACAGAAAGCAAAATCACCGGCGCACCGAAACTTACGCCAAAAGCATACGCCGAAATCAGATAACCGGCTTCAGGAATTGTAACACCCAAATCCTTTGCAACAAAAGATGATATACCCGGCATGATAAATTCTGCAATTCCGAGTACAAATGTTCCCAAAGATAGGGCTAATAAACTTTTTTTCATTTGTTTTACATGTATTTAGCTGACAAAATTAAAGGTTTTTCGAGGTAAGATTGTTGAATTAATAGTTAAATAATTATTGATTTCTGTAATAAAATATACAACAAAAAACCCGGAAGTTTTTTATAAACCACCGGGCTAAAAATATGATTTTGCTAAATACTTATGAGTTTTTTACAACGTCAGAAACCAATTTGGCAGCCTCTTCAAATGTGATTGCAGACATCACTTTCAAGCCTGACTTGTCGATAATTTCTTTAGCTTCTACTGCATTTGTTCCCTGAAGTCTTACAATGATAGGAATTGAAATACTACCGATTTTTTTGTAAGCCTCTACAACACCGTTTGCTACACGGTCGCATCTTACGATACCTCCGAAGATGTTTACCAAAATAGCTTTTACATTAGGATCTTTCATAATGATACGGAATGCAGCTTCTACAGTTTCAGGACTTGCTGTACCGCCGACATCAAGGAAGTTGGCAGGATCGCCGCCCGACAATTTGATAATATCCATTGTAGCCATTGCAAGACCTGCGCCGTTTACCATACAACCAATATTACCGTCAAGTTTTACAAGATTAAGACCGTATTTGCCGGCTTCTACTTCAGCTTCAGCCTCTTCGGTAATATCACGCATAGCAGCAAATTCTTTCTGACGGAACAACGCATTGTCATCAAGTTTTACCTTGCAGTCAGCAGCGAGAATCTTGCCGTCCGAAGTCTTGAACACCGGGTTGATTTCCATCATTGAAGAATCTGATTTCAAATAAGCACCGACCAAACCGGCAACAAATTTTTTCATATTCTTGAAAGCATCACCGCTAAGTCCGAGATTGAATGCTATTCTTGCACATTGAAACGGAAGAATGCCGGTAGCCGGATTGATTTCTTCTTTGAAAATAAGTTCCGGAGTCTGTTCTGCAACTTCTTCGATATTCATACCGCCTTTTGGAGAATACATCACGATGTTTCTGCCGGTAGCACGGTTGAGCAATATACTCATATAATATTCAGCAACATCGATTTTGCCTTCAGCATTAGGATAGTAGATACTTTCTTCTACCAACACTTTACGAACCAATTTTCCGACAGCACCTGTCTGCTTGGTTACCAAAGTCATACCGATAATCTGTCCTGCGTATGTCTTAACTTCGTCGATAGTTTTAGCGATTTTTACACCGCCTGCTTTACCACGTCCGCCGGCGTGTACCTGAGCTTTGATTGCCCAAGACTGTGTACCGGTGAGTTCTTGAAGTTTTTTTGCTGCTTCCACAGCTTCTTCAGCGGTCTCAGCCACAATTCCTTGAGGTACAGGAACGCCGAATTTGCGAAGGATTTCTTTTCCCTGATATTCGTGTAAATCCATATTCAGAAAAGTATTATGTTTTTTGTATAATTATCTAATTTTTCAACGCCCGAAATTATAAATATTTTCTCAATCTTCAAAATATTTTACAAATATTGAATAAATTTTTAAGTGTTGCTCTTAAAACCAGGCTGTTAATTAACGGTATATTTAATCACAAAATTATAATAAAAACAAAAGGCCGTTACAATTAATATGCAACAGCCTAATGAAAACTTTAACAAAATTATTTATAAATTATACCGTCAACTAATCTTTTCCGAAGAGACGGTCAAATATCGAACTGCTTTTTGAAGTAGAATCAGCTTGTTTTGCACCGAAACCTTCCGACTTCTGCATATCTTCGATAATCTTGATGTCTGAACGAGAAAGATTTTTAGAGTTTGGAATCCAAACATTTACCAATACCAACAAGTCACCCTTGCCGTATTCGCCGTATGTTGGCAAACCTTTGCCTTTTAGTCTCAAAATAGAACCCGGCTGTGTACCCGGCTCAATTTTGAATTTTACTTTACCACTTATAGTTGGGATTTCGGCTGTAGTACCGAGTATTGCATCCGGCACACTGATATTGAGTTTGTAAACCAAATTGTTGTCCTCACGGGTAAGTACAGGATCCGGTTCTTCCTCAAAAACTACATAAAGGTCACCGTTGATACCGCCGTTTTTAGCAGCGTTACCTTTGCCTTGTACTGTCATTGACATTCCGTCGGTAACTCCGGCAGGAATATTTATTGTAATAACTTCTTCACCTTGTACAATACCTGTACCGCCACAATGACGACATTTATTTTTGATTACCTGACCTGTACCTTCGCAAGTAGGACAAGGTGATTGTGTACGCATTTGTCCCAACATGGTATTACGAACCTGAGTAATCACTCCCGAACCATGACATGTAGGACAAGTTTCTGTACCGCCTTTGCCGCCTTCTGCTCCGGTGCCCTGACATGCTGAGCATGCACAATATTTTTTTACTTTGATTTTCTTTTCTGCACCTTCAGCGATTTCCTTGAGTGTAAGTTTTACTTTTACTCTCAAGTTAGAACCCTTTACAACACGACGTCCACCGTGAGAAGATGCACCTCTGCCAAAGCCGCCACCGAAACCGAAACCTCCGAAAATATCGCCGAAGTTAGAGAAGATGTCCTCAATATCCATGTTGAAACCGCCTGCGCCACCGGCTCCGCCTTGCATACCGGCAAAACCGAATTGGTCGTAACGCTGACGTTTCTGGTCATCGCTCAATACTTCGTAAGCCTCAGCCGCTTCCTTAAATTTTTCTTCCGCCTCTTTGTCACCCGGATTACGATCCGGATGGTATTTCATGGCCATTTTACGGTAAGCTTTCTTTATGTCGTCTTTGGAGGCGCCTTTGTCAACGCCTAAAACCTCATAGTAATCTCTTTTTTCTGCCATTTTTAATATCTCCTTTCAAGATTATTCACCAACTACAACTTTGGCATAACGTATTACCTTGTCGTTGAGAGTATAACCTTTTTCGATAACGTCAATAATTTTGCCTTTGAGGTCTTCACTCGGTGCAGGAAATTTGGTTACAGCTTCGTGCTTGTCAGTATCAAGTTCAAGACCTTGAGCCTCGATCTCCTTGAGTCCCTCTTTAGTGAGAAATTCAGTAAACTTATTGTAAATAAGATTAATACCTTCTTTTACAGCATCCATATCACTGGCAGTTGCCATAGCTTTGATAGCACGTTCCATATTGTCAACCACAGGAAGAATGCCTTTCAAAACACCTTCACCGCCAAATTTTGTAAGATCCATTTTCTCTTTCAAAGTACGTTTGCGGTAATTGTCAAATTCTGCCATCAAGCGCAAGTACTTATCATTGAGTTCGTTGTATTTAGCCTCAAAATCATTGTTTTGTTGTTCCTCAGCATCAGAGCCGTTTTCTTGCGACTGGTTGTCAGTTTCGCTGTTTTCTACTTCTGACGAGTTGTCAGCTTTTTGCTCTTCGTTGGCTGATTGAGTGTCAGTTTCTGCCTTTTTTTCAGTGTCATTAGCAGTTTCTTCGGCTTGTTGTTCAGCCTTTTGTGCTTCCGAGTTTTGTTCCATTTCTATATTCTGTTTATTAACATTCTTATTATCAGAGTGATGTCTATTTTTGTGCTTTGACATAATTTTTTGTTTTTAGTAATGCAAAGATAATAAAATCAAATATATTGCCAATCTGATATTTACGCCAAATTGTCATTTTGTTTGTATAAAAAAAAGTATCTATTTTTGTGAAATTTTTAAAATATCAAATATTATGACAAAAAATTTATTACTAACTATTTGTTTTAGTGCCATTACAGCATTTGGATACAGTCAAAATAAATTTGTTTTTACCGACACTCAACGTATTCCATGCCCGCCGGTAAGCGATCAACAAAATTCAGGTACTTGCTGGTGTTTTTCAACTCTTTCGTTCATGGAATCTGAAATGATTAAAAACGGCATGGCAAATCCGCCTAACCTTTCTGAGATGTTTATTGTAAGAAACAATTATTACGACAGAGCCAAAAAATATATCATGCTGCACGGATTTCTAAACTTCAGCCAAGGAAGCTATTTTATTGACAATTTTGCAGTTATGAAAAATTACGGACTTATGCCCGAAGAAGCTTTTCCAAATTTGAAAGACAATCAATACAAAATCAGTCACACCCAATTGGAAAAAGAACTGAAAAATTTTGTGGATTCTGTTGGCAACGACAATGCAAATTATGTAAATCCGAACTGGGATTCTTGTTTCAACGCATTGTTGGACAAACATTTCTACCAAATTCCGGAAGATTTTGAATACAATGGTCAAAGATACACACCAAAATCTTTTGCCGAACAATATTGCAAACTCAATTACAACGATTACATCCAAGTAACATCGTTTTCTCATCACGATTTCTACAAACTAATCAACCTTGAGCTTCCTGACAACTGGAGAAACTCGCTGTTTTTGAATGTTCCAATCGACGAAATGATTACGATAATTGACAATAGTTTGGCAACAGGACACACCGTACTTTGGGCTGCCGACATCTCGGAAAACGGTTTTGATACCCGCCGGGGTTACGCACTTTTGCCGGGCATTAAAAAAGACAATCTCGACAAAAAAGCAATCGAAGCTTACCAAGCTCTCAGTCCCGAAGAACAGGAAAAAATTTCTACAAGATTAACATGCCCCGGTATCGAAATGAATGTTACTCAAGAAAGCCGTCAAGCAGATTTTCTTAGCCGCAAAACCACCGACGACCACGGTATGCAAATCATCGGAACTGCCACCGACCAAAACAACAACAAATATTATATCGTAAAAAATTCGTGGGGAACTTACAACAATTACGATGGATATATTTATGTATCAGTAAATTATGTAAAGGCCAAAACCACAGGACTTTTGGTAAACAAAATTGCGTGCAAAGACCAATTGAAAAAATCAGAAGTTGAATTTTAGTTGTTAACAAAAATTATATTTTACGGATGTGCTCCCTCTGAAATTATTTTTTTTAGGGATCACATCTTTTTTTTTTAACATCAATTTGGATTACCGATTGAAAGCCAACCGAAGCAACAATCAAGATGTTAAAAAAACAAAAAGAAAAACTATTTTTTTACAACAGATTTTACTTCAGCAATAATAACGCCGTCTTTAGTAAAAAACTGAACTTCGTCACCAATTTTAATATCACTTACGGATTTTACAGACTTGTTGCCTACAAAAATCTGATTTCGTTCGCTAATTTTGAGCATCACGCCGGAAGATTTTGAATAAAGCTGCTCATTTTTTTGAGCGAAAAAACCTCGAACTTTTGAGACTATTCCATTTTGCTTGATAAGTACACGTTGATGTTTTACAAAGAAAAGATGTTTTTCAGAAGCTTTAAGTTTGTTGGTATAAAGAGTCAACTTGTTGTTTTTGTGTGAAATAGCGAGATTAAATTTCATTCTGAGATTATTAACCGGCATATTAAGTTTGTGCTTGTTCACAGACTGACGTTGCTGAAAATTACGGTAAATATCCGAAACAAGTTGTTTAAATTTCTCAAGTTCAATTTTATTCCTATCAATCAAGAAATTAGCGAGTTCAGACGGCGTAACAAACGACAAATTACTAACCATCTCAACAATAGTTTCATTAGTAGCATGACCGATTCCGGCAAGCACCGGCAACGGAAATTTTGCAACCAAACGCGCAAGTTCCAAACTGTTAAAACATTGCAACGACGCATCGCCACCGCCGGCACGAATAATACAAACCGCATCAAAACAATCTTTCATACCGAGAATTGCGCGAAAACTTGCAGAAATTTCGCTAACCGCCCTCTCTCCCATCATCACAGAATTCAGCAAAGTAGTATGAAAATGGCAATGTTTGCTGTTGTTGATAATGCTCATAAAATCGGCGTAACCTTTTCCGGTTTCTACAGAAATGATTGCCAAACGTTTAACAATTCGAGGCAAAACCAATTGTTTGTTCATTGCAAAAACACCTTCGGACTTCAACGCATTGATATTATCGCGTTTTTGCAACGATTGAACGCCAATGATGTTATCAATATCGATGTCAAGAATAGTAAGTTTAAGTCCCCGCGTACGCGAAAAATAAACTTTGCAGTACAAAAGTACTTCCATACCATCCTTAAGAGGTTCGCCTATCGTTTCAAGAAATTTGCGGTTAATTTTTTGATAATCAAATTTATGAATAAATGCCGAGAGCGAGGCAACAGGACTCCCATTTGAATTTTGAACAAGTTCAGGATAACAATGCCCGGACTTTTGAAAAAAATTAAGTTTAGAGATTTCTGCCTTTATCCAATAATGTCCATTGTACAATTTGTTAATAGCATTAGAAATACTAACAACAAAATCGGACAACAAATGAACCTTCTTGTTATGAATAATCTCGGACATAATATTACAAAAGAAATTAATTATTTAATATTTTCAACTTCCTTGAGGATTTCTTCTACATTATTCTGAGTTTCAAGGAGTTTAGCCTTACAAGTTCTAATAAGCGGGAGACATCTTTCTGCCAATTCAGACATCATATCAACAGAAATATCAGGATCTTCGAGAGACTTTTCAATTTTTTCGAGTTCTGCAAAACTCAAATCATAACTTGCTAAAATTTCGTCTGAATAATATTTGTTTGCCATTTTCAAATAAAAATTGATAGTTTTATAAAATTGCCATAGAAAGCTACAAAAAATATTCCAAAAATACAATTTTTCACGGAAACACAGAAAAAAAAAATACGGCTCTTTCATTTAACAACGGAAAACACAGAAAAAACAGAAATTTAAAATACAGAATAAAATTTTAAATACTTTAAAATTTACAGAATACACGGAATTTAAGTGTCTTTTTGTGTTTTCCGTTGTAAAAATGTTTAAATGGAAGTGCCGTGAGAAAAAAAATTAAAATAAAAATTGAAAAAACAAAATTTTGAAACAAAAACAGAATTAAAACGTTAAACGAAATGAAAACAATGGCTGATTTGTTGAATTCACAAATTAATGCTATTTTTGAAACTACTCTTAGTCAATGTGACAAATATCACAAAGACGAACTCGCTCTGATGGGTATTACTATTAGATCCGGCTCTAAGAAATGGGACTATTCTAATTGCCCTGAATGGCTCGAACTTGATAAAAGAAAAAAAGAGCTTGAAAAAGCTTTACAAGCAAGAGCTTCTATCAAAAATGAAATAGTAGACCCGGAAACAGGAGAAATACTCTCTAAACCGACGTTTACATACGGAAAACAGTCTATCATCTTAAAGAATAAATAAATACATTGGATATGAGTTGTCAAAAATTATCTGACAACTCATTATCTTTTTTTTGTCTAACAATAAAAAATCAAACACTATGAAGAAAATTTTATTTATCATTATAGCTATAATTGTGTCGGTACAAGTAGCATTTTGTCAATCATCAAATTTTGACTATATACTATCAGCAATAGACCAAGATACAAGTGATTATGATGACTTTGGATATACAGAATCACAAAAAAAAATGCTAATAGGATTAAGTAACTATTTATATAAATCTGATAATGCAGAATATGGTGATGAATATTTAGGCAAAAGCCCATACGGATTCGTTATTTATTGTGACACAATAGATAAAAATAAAATCATACAATATACTGTAATTGATTCATATTTAATAAATGGAGAGACATATTTTATTTATCATAAAGAATTTATAGAGGATTTTAGCGAATTTGGTGGTTCTTTAAGGAGAACTTATGTAGAAACATATACAACAGAACCATTTACAAAAGTTGTAGTAGATTCTAAAGAAACATTAAGAGGATATGCATATATATATACTTTTTATCGAGATTATAAACAATTATTAACACCACACGAAAAACAATTTTTTATAAAACATGGATTAGTTAAAAGTTCTTATAATTTACATGAAGCTAATAGATATACTGACACATATAGAGCATATTATGAAGATTAATCAAAAAAGCCGTCTTGGAACTTTCCTTGACGGCTTTTTTTCATCAATATGACATAATCTAAAGAAAAAGCAGTCCAAAATAATACAAAATACTTTAAATAATCAATAGGCTTACAAAATATGTAAGTCTATTTTTTTTATGTAATATTTTCTGTTATTTTGTTAAATTTTAAATTTAGATAACACAATTAAAAGCAGCATATTATCAAGAAGATTACAACGCTATTAATGCAGGTGGTTCTCACGAAATGAATCCTCAAGGAGGTGTTCTTGGAGCATAAAAAAATCACAGTGGATTGGAACGCTGTCATCCATGCCTGCAATGACTTGTAAAGGCAGGCGAGCCTGCACTCCAACTTTTTGTACAACCACACTTATACTTTTTTGACAACCTCAATTTTAATGAGATGCAAAATTTTTCAAATACCAAAACTACAAGCGCCCCAAAAACAAAAAAAGCGAAACCATTATTTCTAACGATTTCGCTTTGTAAAAGGTGGCGGTTACCTACTCTCCCAGTTCGTATCTCAGTACCATCGGCGCAAGCGAGCTTAACTTCTCTGTTCGGAATGGGAAGAGGTGGAACCTCG
>JAFXZT010000065.1 GCA_017541145.1 Bacteroidales bacterium
CTGATGCCTATGATTTCTGCGCCCTTTTCGCGGAAATGCGGAAAGAGTTCCGAAAAAGCGCAAGCCTGTTTTGTGCATCCCGAAGTGTTGTCCTTTGGGTAGAAATAAAGCACAATCTTTTTGCCGCGAAACTCTTCGAGGCTGCGTATATTACCGTCTTGATCGGGCAACGAAAACGACGGCGCTGGGGTGTTGGGTTGAAGCATAATGGTTTTATTTATCTGTATTATTTAACAATTTTTTCAGTTGTTCGATGTCGGGGAGTGCTTTGCGGAGATTGTCGGGCAGGTCTTCTGACGTGGTGTATGTTGCCACGCCCATAGGCTTGTTGTAATCTCTGATTACAAACTCCACATAATCCTTGTTGGCACTTTTGCAAAGGACAATACCAATTGACGGATTTTCGTGAGGTTTCTTGATTCTTAAACTCTTTGATATTCTGCACAATTTGCTGTTCTACAACACGCTCATCTACGTCGATAGCATCTCTTTCGCCAATCTGTTCCACATTGATGAAATTAAGGAGATATTCGTCCTTAAACATCATAACAGCCTTGCGTGCAAGAGAAGAATCGGAGATGGTTTTTGAAAAATTGTTGGGGATTTTATCTTGATTTTCAAATGCTTTGGATGCGATCAATTGTTTTAAACGGTCTTCTTGCAAATGTTCTTCCACTGCACGATGGATATAATAGTAACGTGCTGAAAGATTGTTTTTGACCTTTTCGATAATTCTTATATGATGCGTAAAAGGAAGGTTAAAAAAGTCTTCAATAGGAAAATCTTTTACATCAGGAATTGTTATTGTTTTTTGAATATCTATCTGATAATCATTGCTTTGTAATTCGGCAATTGCAATTGCCGAATTTGTATTCTGTAATTCGGCAACCGTGGTTGTCGAATTAGATTTTTGCAAATCGACAATTGCAATTGTCGAATTTGCATCAAGCATTTGCCATTCTTCGTAAAACTTACGCATATTTTTAAGACTGTTCTCCGAATAACCTCTCAGCCCCGGCAACTCCTTTTGAAGTCGGTCGCTAATTATTTTCAGCGCACCAGTACCCCAAACACCCTTTCGGGTATTGAGCGAAATGTATTTGCCAATGCCGAAATAAACAGCCAATTGGATGCGGTTAACGCCTTTGGCGGCCTCGTACTGACCTTGCAGAATGGCGGTTTTGATAGCTTCCACCGCCGATGTGTATTTTGTGTTGAGATTGTCTGCCATAGTTTAACAATTCAATTTTGCACAAAGATATGAAAAAAAATCCATATCTACATTATTTTTTGTATCTTTGCGAGTGTAATCAATTACCAAACTATGATATATCCTTCTGTTGGACAATATACCGAGGCAATCAAGTTGGCGGAGCAATCTCCCGAAGATTATTTCGCCACGATGACTACGCTCCGACCGGTTTTGGGAGCGGACGGCAATCCCGTGATGAGTAGCGGAAATTTTGCGGTGGTCTTTAAGATGCAAGACCAAAACGATGGCAAGATTTACGCCCTCAAATGCTTTACCCGCGACCAAGAGGGCAGAAACGAAAGTTACCGCCTTATCGCTGACGAACTTGAATAACTGAAAAAAGTTTTAGGAGGTCTAAAAAATGCGATTATCAGATTTAACGAAATATGCGGAAGAAAAGTATCAAATCAAAGAGAATTTTGGTTTGACAAATTCCCCTAATTATACTGTCTTAGTGCATCCCCAATCACAAAGATGGATAGCATTACTTATTCGCGAATATGACAAAGACGGCAATTTAATAGAAAAATGTGATTTAAGGAAAAGAAATAGTTTTTCAATTAATATTTTCGATTGTTGGCGTAATTCTCCTTATATAATGAAAGAATCAGGATGGTTAGGGTTTGATTTAAATTCAACAGATACAAAAGAATTATTCAATCGATTTGATGATGTAATTGAAGCCGAAAATGAAAAGATTAAGTCCATTATTGAATTAATCTTGACATCAAAATCAATAATAGTAGATGACACTAATATAGATATAACAGATGATGATAAGTCCAATTGGAAAGTAATCAAAGAAATGCAGCAATTATATAGATCTGATTATGCCTTCATTTTAGATATTTTTATCAAATTCGATTATGAGAAATATAACATTCAACATCTGTTTGAAAGTAAAAACTTTTATATTCAAGGAAAATTTATGGAGAATTATACAGATGACATACCTTTGAAAAAATGTAAGAGTTTGAAAACAAATTATCCAACATATCGCGATATGAATGCGTTGCAACTACGTCAATATTTTTCTTGGCGTACCAAAATTAGGAGAGGAACTTTTGTAAAAATTAGCGCACCATATGCCCGTGTTTATATTTTTGAATTGCTCAATTCCATAGGAACCCGTAGCATTGAAGATGCTTTAAATCAATTAATTGTATTCAATGACAATTATGTTAATACCAGTTTTGGTTCATTGGGATTGCAAGCCAATATGACGCAGTGGATTTTGGGATTTATAATTGTTAATAATTTACCACGGGAAATTGCGTTAAAATATGCGCCTATGCAATGGGCAATAGATTGTTTATTAAATTCCGATATACAAAATGATAACGCTATTCTTCTTGCATTGGAAACTTTAATTGAAAAAGAATTTACATCAATTGTTATCAAGAAAAATGGTCTGATTGGTATTCATTTTTTTTGTGAAATTTGGAGAAAATGTTTTAATAATATTCGAGAAATCATATTTGGTAAAATCGTAACTATGTATTTTGAACCACTGCCTAATGTTCCTTATTGGTCACAAGAAATGAAAGATAAAAGCGTTTATCATCTCACTGAATCGTGCCAATATTATTGCATAGATGGTCGTTGGGAACAAAAAAGTTATAATTTTGGATATGATAAACAAGATCAACTCAAATACTTTATACACGCCGTTGACCTCAAATTGCGTTACTATTTTAACACAGGTACTTTTCTCAAAGAACGGAAAAGCGATTTAAATTATTTCCCTTTTATTGACGAAGCAATTGAAATCATAAAAGAAGATTTAAAACCAAAAATTGACATTAATTTTTCTTCTCTTAACAAAATACGAAAGGATTCTGATGAAACACGTGACAACTTGTTAACAGAGGAAGATATGATAGACGAAACTATCAAACCATCAGGAATTCAGGATGATAGAGAGTTCGTCGTGTTCGTTTTAAAATCATTACTAAATGGCGAAAATGCAAATGATATTATCAAAAGCAAATATCTCATTCCATCTGTTATTGCCGACAAAATTAATGAAATGTTTATTGATGAAATTGGCGACAGCATTGTAGAATGTGATGGTACTTCACTGTCAATTATAGAAGACTATCGGGAGGATATTGTTAACATATTGAGGTTAAATAGAAATTAAAGTAATTAAAATGGCTGACCTACGGCGACAGCGTAGTGTTTTATTACAACAAGAAAACCGACGTTTTGGAATATTCAATTTCGGGCTTGATGGAGTTTAATAATCCACCATATTTGATTAATTTCTTGGACAAAATAAAGCCTGAGGGCGTAAAGACTGGCAGTTTTGAAATCAGCAACGATTCGGTTTTGATAGTTGCCACCGATGCCTTGTCGCATTATATTTTGATGATGTATATGTTGGAACACAACGATTTATACGCCGAAGAATTGAATCGTGCTCTATCCGCCTCCACCAAAAATTCCAACTATATCCGTGCCGCCCAATCACTCCCAAAAATTGATTTTTATACCGACGTTATCAAAAAACTTTTCCTCTCAGATTACAACCTAACCCGCCATCTTACAAGGCTTTACAAAAATGGTTTGATTGCGTTGGATGATTATTCGGTGGTGGCTAATGGTTGAGATTTTATATTTTCGCATTTAGACTTGCCCTCACAATCAGAGGTTTCGGCAACGGCTTCGGAGTCGTTTTTCTTTTCGCAACAAGGTGCAAATTTTTCTGCCTCAAAATAATAATAAGGATAAAAATCTGAGCAATACCTATTTTGAGGGATTTTTTATTTCGACATAAATCTAAACATATCGGCTTTCATAATAGTTATGCCGCATTTGTCGGCTGCGGTTTCAAGCGCAGTGATTTCTTCGGGCGTAAAACGTATTGATACGTTTTGTGTAAGTTGATCTATTTGATAAGGTTTGCGACATCCGCATAAAGGTACAATGCCCTTTGTAAGACAATATACCACAGCGGTTTGAGCCGTTGAGATGTTGTATTTTTTGCCTATAATATTCATTAATTCTATCAATGGCTTCAACTTTTTGGTACGCCTTCGGTACATTAAACCCATTACTCCGCTTGGAGTTTTTCCAGTGAGCGCACCTTCTTCTAATACCGCCCATGCCCAAAACTGAACATTGTTTTGTTTACACCAATCCACAAGACCGTTTTTCTCCCATTCGCGTTCAATGAGGCTGTAATGATTTTGAACGCCAAAGAGCGGAATTTGCTCACGATCTAAAATTTCCTTTGCTTTTTGGGCCTCGTTGAGATTAAAATTTGAGATACCTATTGCGTGTATTTTGCCTTCGCGATAAAGGGCAACCATCTCTGCAAGGTTTTCTTCGATACACACCGGCAAGTGAAGCCAGTATATATCAACGTATTGACGATTGAAATCTTTTAAATCTTTTTCGAGCGATTTTCGCACCTGTCCTTGCTTGTATTTTTTGGAATAAGGGGTAAATTTAGCCGATATTTTCATTTCAGGCATTGCCAATTGCCCCATAATTTTTTGCGATTTGCCGAAACCATAATTTCGAGCGGTGTCAAAAATTTCAAATCCGTTTTTGATTGCAGATTCAGCCGTTTCTTTTATGGTTTCGATGCTTACCGAGCCTCCGCGCAGAAGTTTTGCATATAATCTACCTCCCCACGAATTTGTGCCTATAATAATTGGTGTAGTGTTCATCTTTAAAAATTTTAGGCAACAAAATTAAGGAGTTTGTTTTGCAATTGAGTTGCAATATGGGTAGTTATTTGTGGGGATTTTTCACGAATATTATTGAATTGATTTGTCAAAGTACCAATAATTAAGTATTATTTATTTATAATTGTAATTTTTTACACTGTAATAAAATAGGAGGATTAAATTCTTAACTTATTTCTGCAAATAAATCATCTGCTGTCAATTGGTTTGGAACGTTGCCGCTGTATGAGTTTTGTTTGAGTCCGTATGTGGTTATCATTGTGATGTATAATGATTTTTTTGTGCCTGTTGAATTGCGAAACATTTCACGGCGTTGACGGAGATATTCGTCGTATTTTTTGTCGATTTCGTATTCCGAAAGCGAAAACTTAATTTCGCAAAGGTTAATCACTTGGTCGCGGCGGTCGATGAGCATATCTATCTGAAAATCTTTTGTTTTGTATGAATAAACATTGGATTCTACACCAAGGATGCCCAATTTTGCTTTAATCTGACGGATGTGATGAAAACATACTTGTTCAAAGGCATAGCCCGACCAAGCACGTTTCGACGGTGAATCTTCCATATTGAACCAATGATTTTCGTCGTTGCCTGTATAGCCCGCCACATATCGAAGATAAAACAGTGAAAACAGGTCGCTGAGTTGATAAATTGTTTCCCGTTCTTTTTTGCCCAAACCGTTGTATGGACGTATAAACTCGCTGTCAACCAAATCATTAAGAGCTACAGATAGTTTGCCACCATCGGGAAGTTTGAGAGCGGTCTTGATTTCCAAACGTGTCATTCCAACGGCTTTTTGGGCAAGTAATTGTACTATATTTTTGCTCATCGACGATTCGTTAAACAATGACGTGAACAAAAATTTGTATTCTGATTTTAATTTTGCATTTTTAGAAAAAAACAATCTATCGATGTTTTGGTTCAACGAAAATTCTTTTTCCAACATACTGAGATACAGAGGAATACCGCCTAAAATCATATACGTCTCCAAAATTTGGTATCGGTTAAACGGAACATTTTGAAATTTTAGGAATTCTTCGGTTTCGGCAAGTGAAAACGGCGCCAAGTAAATGACATTTGTCATTCTGTTGTAAAGTCCGCCCTTGTTGCCAAAAATCTTGTCGCGCATCCACGTGGTAGCCGAGCCACAAACTATCATCATCAGGTTTGATTTTGTGGATGCATAGCCATTCCAAAAATACTCAAACGCCCTCAGAAATTCCGATTTTTGGGTGTCCATCCACGGCAGTTCGTCAAGGAAAATCAAAATTCGTTTTTTATCTATTATTGATTCGATGTACTCTTTGAGATTGCCAAAAGCATCAAACCAATTTCGAGGAATATTGATTTTGCTTCCCGTACATTTCATCAAGTTCTTGGTAAACTCTCTAAGTTGTTCGCTCTTAGTGCCTTTGTATATGCCAGTAAAGAAAAAGTCGAATTGGTTGTTAAAAAACTCCTTCACCAAATATGTTTTGCCCACCCTGCGCCGTCCATAAACAGCCACAAACTCGTTTTTGCCCGAATTATATATTTGTTCGAGACGTTTTTTTTCCGAATATCTGCCGATAATTTTGTCCATAATGCAATAGTATTAGTTTGACACCGCAAATATACAAAAAAAATCCGATTCTCGTTCCTTAACTCAATTATTTTTGCCGTTAAGGAACAAAAATCGCGATTCTTGTTCCTTAACTCGTTTATTTGGGGACTTAGGGAACAATAATCCGTCTTTTTTGGCTGAGCGGGAATGATTATTCTAACTTTTTTTAACTTTTGAGCATAGTGATTTTAGTCAAAATTATTTTTCTTATTTAATAATCTGTTATATATTTGTGAACTCAATTTTTAACGTACCAACACTCTAAACAAGATGGCTAACAAGGGAAAAACACCCATAAACGCAGGTCGCCCTGTATATTTTTCGTATGCCCGCAACAACGATACTAAACCCGAATGGAGGCATATATCTGATTGTGTGGATATTATAATTAAGAAATTTCAACAAGAGAATATCGAATACCGTCTCGATGTGAGAGATTTAATTACCGGCGACCGTATCTCGGGTTTTGAAAAAGAGATTGGGCATAAGAGCGAAACTGTGGTGATAGTATTCTCCGACAGATATTTCCGATCTATGCATTGTATGAATGAACTTATACAAATTCAAAAATCGCTCAAAACCAATCCAAACAAGCGTCTATTGCTTATAAAATGCGGTGATTTCAACCTTGCCGATATGCATTACATTAGAGATCTCGAAAAATTTTGGACTGCCAAGAAAAACGAATACGATGAGATTAAGTTTCACCGTATCAGAGAGTTTTCAAGCACTGAGAAGGCTGCGGAAGCAAGCGGATACTATCTCGACAAAATCCGCGAACTCTACTCGTTTTTTAGTGCTTACAACTATTTCGATGCATCTAAGGGTAATTGGGATAATTTTGTTAATGATGTAATAAAATATTATACTAACACCCCTAAGCCCGAAACCAAGTCTGCCAAAGTTGCCGAGGTAAAAAAATCGGTTGCTAAACCTAAAAAGAAATCTCGTGGTTGGCTTTGGATTGTTGCGGCATTGTTGTTGGTGTTTGTGTTTTTTGGGTATGGATATCACCGAGCGCATAGGTTTCCATTTACCATTACATCGTGCTCTGTAATGGCGCAAGACGGCAAGGAGAATCTCAAAATAGAGTATTATTCGCCACAAACTCGTCCTTTTGAATTGTATATAAAAGTGTTTGACCCAAATGGAAATTTAATTATCGCTGCCGATTCGCCAGTGGGCTATTCCTTAAAAAAATATGTGGCTTTTGAACAGGGTTACGGCGAGGCTGCAATCGACGGAGTCGATAAAATTTTATCAGGAAAGAGTGCCGGTGATTATCGTTTTGAATTATATTTTCACGACCGTCAGATTGATTCTTATACATTTGAGTTACCTGCCGCAATAGGGGAGTAGGGGTACGTTTTTTACCTATTTAGTATTTTTTTCGTATTAAAGTTTCAACAAATGCAAAAAAAAATCTATCTTTGCCGCTTGAAACAATATTTTTAAGATACACAAAATGGAAAGAACAAAAGTTATAGACCTTTTGAAACGCGAGGATTACGGCGCTCAGGTTAATGTAAAGGGTTGGGTGCGTACCCGCCGCGGCAGCAAAGC
>JAFXZT010000066.1 GCA_017541145.1 Bacteroidales bacterium
TTCTACTAATTGTAGATTCGAAATAAATTTGACCGCAGCTAGAATAATAGGTCTAAGGCGAGATTTTAATTTCTACTAATTGTAGATATTTTTAAAAATTTTTTAATTGTTAATATGTCTAAGGCGAGATTTTAATTTCTACTAATTGTAGATTCTCGTTGACCTTTTCCACTGTTTGGGTGTGTCTAAGGCGAGATTTTAATTTCTACTAATTGTAGATATAAAAAAGTAAAATCAATGCAACCTAATACGTCTAAGGCGAGATTTTAATTTCTACTAATTGTAGATTCAATGACGATATCATTCGCCATCTTAAACGTCTAAGGCGAGATTTTAATTTCTACTAATTGTAGATTTTTATTTTCTATCATAATTAATTTTTTTTGTCTAAGGCGAGATTTTAATTTCTACTAATTGTAGATTTAAACTATCACATTTATTAATGCTAGAGTCTAAGGCGAGATTTTAATTTCTACTAATTGTAGATCATATTCAAGACATTTCTTTAAATCTTGGAAGTCTAAGGCGAGATTTTAATTTCTACTAATTGTAGATAATTTACTGATTTTGATTACGTACATAATAAGTCTAAGGCGAGATTTTAATTTCTACTAATTGTAGATTCAAATGCTTCAATTGATTTCTTAATCTGTCTAAGGCGAGATTTTAATTTCTACTAATTGTAGATTCTAAAAGATTTTTCCAAAAACAAATAGAAGGTCTAAGGCGTGATTTTAATTTCTACTATTGTAGATACGAATTAGAATTTGCATTTGTTTCATGCGTCTAAGGCGAGATTTTAATTTCTACTATTGTAGATGAGGAACAAAAAAGACAGAAGGTTTTATCGTCTAAGGCGAGATTTTAATTTCTACTATTGTAGATTTCAGTAAAATAAATTTGCCCTTTGCCGGTTACTGTCTAAGGCGAGATTTTAATTTCTACTATTGTAGATCGGATTAATATCTGTATATGGCATTTTTAGTCTAAGGCGAGATTTTAATTTCTACTATTGTAGATATTGGAAAGGGATATCTGTATTAAAATTAAGTCTAAGGCGAGATTTTAATTTCTACTATTGTAGATTATTTTGTTTTTTAAGTTCGTAATAACGTCTAAGGCGAGATTTTAATTTCTACTATTGGATACGAATCTTAAATTTAACCACCGCATCACAAGCCGCAAGCATAGCGACTCTACGCAGTTTAATTTCGTAACGCAATATGTATGTAGAGCCGAAATGCTTACGGCTCAAACAAATAATTTTTTTTGCCAGAATAGTTTATTTGTCAAAAGTTACCCCCGAGATGTGCAAAAATTATTATATTTGCACCACAAAAAAATACGAAAATTATGATTGAACGCGACATTATAAACGAATTAAATATCAGGAAATCAGATGAATTTAAGAAACAGTTTGACAAGTAAAATATTTACTTCAAACACAAACATAAAAACGGCAAAAAATGCTTTAGAAATATTGTATATTCAACTGTCTTTTATAGAAAGTTTTTTTTAACAAAACAAACACAAATTAAACAACATCATTACCGCGAATTTATGTTGGCAAAAATTTTACATACAAAAAAATATTCTCAACAATTAAAAAAATCATGACTGGTTTAGAAACAAAGAAAATACAAAAATTCTTTTTTAGAAAAGTATATAATGAGAAAGATAAATGGACTAATAAAAAACGGTTACAGATTATAAATAAAATCAACTAACCGTCATCGTTGTTTCATATTAAACTTTTACAGAACGTATTACTTTTTTTGAGCGGGAGACGAGACTCGAACTCGCGACCCCAACCTTGGCAAGGTTGTGCTCTACCAACTGAGCTACTCCCGCAAAAATAAATGTGTGTTACAGTTAATTTCTTAATTGTACCCGGGACCGGCATCGAACCGGTACTGCCATTTCTGGCAACAGGATTTTAAGTCCTGCGCGTCTACCAATTCCGCCACCTGGGCTATCCAAAGATCAAATAATCTTAAATTTTTGAGCGGGAGACGAGACTCGAACTCGCGACCCCAACCTTGGCAAGGTTGTGCTCTACCAACTGAGCTACTCCCGCATTCTTTAATTATTTTTTTAGAGCCTCAAACCAGTAGGTTATTTCCTGATTTGCGATGCAAAGGTAAGACGGATTTTCGTTCTGTGCAAATTTTTCGGGAGTTTTTTTTATGTTTTTTTCAATATTTTTTTTTACAGCCTGATTATTAGCGGAGTTATGAACGAAAAAAATTGAGTATTTTTCAGCCTTTTTTCACTGCTTTTTTACAGGAAACAAAAAGATGTCAACTCCCCCAAATAAATTTCTGATGAAATAATGATTTTCTGACCATACAAGAAATACGTAAATATACAACTAAAAATCAAATATTATACATTTTTAGTCATAATTAACGATAAATAAACATCAAAATTTAAAAAATATACGAAATTTGCGCCGAATTAGAAAACAAACACAAGAATAACTATGAAAAAAGTAAACTTAAAAAAAATGCTTTCAGCTTTAATGCTGACCTTTTTTGTTTGCACACTTTTTAGTTGCAACAAAGAAGAAGAAAAGAGAAACGAAGACGTCATTGATAGTAACACAGAAAAAGAAAAAACTGTTACTGATGAAAAAGACTACACAATTCACCAATTTGTTCACGAAGCTTTTGGTGTTTATTATTATTGGAACACAAATGTACCGGAAAAATTGGATTATTCAAAGTATAAAGAACCAATTGATGTTTTGGAAAGTTTCAAAGAAGAAACCGACCGTTTCTCTACAGTAATAAATAGTTATTCTGAATGGATGAGCGAGATGTCCGGAAATTATACAACTGACGGTTTGATTTACGATTTATCATACGCAAATTCAACGAGATTCACAGTTGTAGCTATAGTAAATTTTGTTTACGAAAATTCACCGGCAGCGCTTGCAGGCATGGAACGTGGCGATATTATTACACAAGTAAACGGCAAAACTCTTACAGTAAACAATTACTCAGAACTTTTGGCTGAAAACACTTGCAGCTACACTTATTATAAATATGCTGACTACAAAAATCAGTCTAACCCAATTACTTCTGAAGACATCACCAAACAAGAATTGCAGTTGAACCCTGTATTGATGACAAAAGTATTTGATAAAGGTATTAATAAAATCGGATACATGGTTTACGAAAGTTTCACAAGCGATACTGATTGCTTGATAGAAGCTGTAACAAAATTGCAAGCAAACAATGTTACCGATTTGGTATTGGATTTGAGATTCAACGGCGGCGGTTATGTTACTACACTTGATACATTGGCATCTATGCTTGTACCGGACGGACATGTTGGCGATGTTTTCATTCAAGAAGATTACAACGAACTTCTCAATTATGAATTAGCTAAGGAAGCAAAAGATGAAAATTGGAACAAAGAATTGTTTGTAGATATCACACCAAAACTCAATCTTAATACACTTTATGTATTGGTTTCAGGTAATTCGGCAAGTGCAAGCGAAGAACTAATTTCAGGTTTGTCTCCTTACATGGATGTTATTTTGATTGGCGAAAAAACCTACGGCAAATTCACTTCTAACGTATTGCTAAACGATACATACGACAAAGGACAAGATGCAGACGGAATTCCATACTCAGAATGGGCTGCATACGTATCAATAGCAACATGTAAAAACTCTCTCGGTGAGATGAATTTTGCAAAAGGTTTTAAAGTAGATCACGCGGTACAAGACGTAATTGATTCAAAACTCGGCGACGAAGACGAACCGCTTCTCAGCAAAGCATTAGAATTAATTACCGGTCAATCAATTGCCAAAAAAGCAGAAAACTATGAAAATCCATTTGGCGAACATATCGGAATCGGCGGCAAACCGGAAGTATTGAAGGCAGCAATGATCAAAACATTGTAATTAGTTAAAAAAAATTAAAAAATAACTAAAAATTTGGAGGTTATGAAAAACGTAAATATTTTTGCACAGAAACAATAAATCAGAAATAAGACTTTCGTTTTTTCATATTTTTTTTATTTTTAGTTATTACTTTTGTCCCATTAATAGAACCATACAAACGGAATATATTAATGGGATATTTTTTTGTCCGTACCTCATCAACGTTTTAAAAACTTAATATTGCAGAATTGAAAAATTTGTAGTACCTTAGCACCATATAATCACGATAAAAAAACAGAAATGATAAAAACAGAAATTTATGACGAACAAAAAGGCGTAAAGATTTATACCTTAGGCAACAACAAAGGTATGACAGCCTCATTTATAGAACGAGGCGCTACAATTACGTCAATCAATGTACCGGACAAAAACGGCAAAATAGAAAACGTGGTACTCAGTTTGAAGAATTATGACGAATGGGTAAAAAATCAGTCATATATAAATGTAGTGCCGGGACGTTTTGCCAACAGAATCGGAGGTGCTAAATTTACTTTGGACGGCAAAGAATACAAATTGAACCCTAACGACGGTCCTAACTCGTTGCACGGCGGTCCTGAAGGTTTTCACAGCAAAAACTGGACTGTAAAAGAATTGAAAGACAGCGACGAACCTGAAATCACTTTTGAATATTTCAGCAAAGACGGTGAAGAAAATTTTCCGGGAAACCTCACTGCATCAATTACTTACAAGGTTACAAAAGATAACGAACTTTCGATGCATTATCAAGCCGTTACCGACAAGGCAACTCCTGTAAACCTCACACAGCATGCATATTTCAACCTCAGCGGCGATTTCAAAAATACAAGTATTGCCGACTATGCTATAATGATAAATGCAAACGCAATAACAGAAGTACACGACGATTGTATTCCTACAGGCGTATTAATGCCGGTGGAAGGCACAGATTTTGATTTTAGAAAATTCCGCAGACTCAAAACAATCAAAGATTTCTATTACGACCACAATTTTGTATTGAACAGCAAAAACGGCGATATAATTTTGGCAGCCGAAGTAGAAGATCCGGAAAGCGGACGAATTTTGAAAGTTTTCACCAACTATCCCGGAATGCAGTTTTACACAGGCAATTGGCTTGATTCTACATTGGAATCAAAATACGGTAAAAAAATCTCAAGACAAAGCGCATGTTGTTTTGAAACACAATTTTTCCCGGATTCTCCAAACAAGAGCCAGTTTCCGAAAGCAATTTTGAGTCCAGGCAAAAGTTACAATCAAAAAACAATCTTTAAGTTTGAGGTAGAAACCGAAAGCGACAAAGATTTTTTTCCTGAAGTATAAACCCAAAAACATTTGCAACAACCTATGTCACCAACAATAAAATTCCTGATAGAAAACTCAATAATGCTACTGATTTTCTGCGTAGTATTTGATTTCTGTTGGGCAAAATACCGAGAATACAAAACAATTAAATACCAAATATTAACCGGTCTTTTAATCGGTGCTCTTTCGGTATGTCTGATGATGTGGGATACAAATGCATTCAAACTAATAAAAATAGATTGCAGAACCGTGTTGTTGTGTTTGTCCGGATTGTTTTTCGGATTGATACCAACCGCAATTGCATTAGTAATTACATTAATTACAAGATGGATAGCAATAGAATCCACATTCACAATACTGGTTCTGGAATCTTTTTATACATTTTTCGCCGCCTTTCTTGGTGTAATATTCAATTGGACAGTTCCTCAATGGTTCAAAAAAAATTGGCACAAAACATTACTTTACCTTTCGTATATCACTCACGGTGTGATGTTTGTAGCAATCATACTATTTTCAGATGACAAACTTACCGAAGTAAAAACCGACTCATGGTGGATATGTTTTCTTTGGTTGCCAGCCATTACAATAATCCTCGGACGGATGATGATAGAAGAAATCAAAAATTGGAACACCAAAGAATCTCTGAAACTCAGCGACGAACGATTCAACAAAGTTTCAATTTGTTCTGATGACATCTTTTGGGAGATAAATACCAGAGCCAAAATTACTTACGTATCGAAAACCGTAACCGAAATTATAGGCTACTCACCTGAAGAAATTATCGGTCATACACCGCAGGAAATTATTGAAGATCAGGATTCTATCAACTCGTTGGTACAATACGCACGCAACGCAGATATTATCAACACGCCGTTTTCCAGAGTATTGATTTTTACGCACAAAAACGGCAGCAAAGTAATTTGTCAGGCCCGCGGACTAAAACGAATTGACGCTTTGGGAAATGTAGAAGCGTATATGGGTGTAATTCATGATATTACACAAATTCGTTTGCAACAGGAACAAATGATTGCAAGTCAGAGAGTAATCATAGAACAAAATCACAAATACCTGAAACTCAATCAAGAACTAGAACAAACCAACAAAAAAATTATTGATATCAACCTAAAACTTACCGAAGCAAACCAAAAAGCCGAAAAAGCCGACCGAGCAAAGTTGGAATTTATATCGCATATCAGTCACGAAATAAAAAATCCGCTGATACAAATCAACAATTGTATCGACGCCACAATAAATTCGTCGATAAGCACCGACGAAAAAAAGAAATTGTTGCTACAAGCCAAAGAAAACAGCCATTATATCATAATGTTAGCCAATGATATAATGGATTCCGACCGAATACAAGCCGGAGCTGTAAAACTGAAATTGGAAATTGTAAACCTCGAAGATCTTTTTACAGAAATTTACGATTATTATTATTCGCAAAATCTCTATATCTACAAAAAACCGATTATTCTGTCAAAAAATATTGAATTAGGAAACGGTGAACAAATTGTAAAAATAGACCTTTTGCGCCTGAAACAAATAATCAACAACTTAATAAACAACGCATTCAAATTTACATACACAGGCAAAATAGAATTTGCATGCAAACGTTACAACGAAGACATGTTGCTGTTTTCGGTAAGCGACACAGGCGTCGGCATTCCTGAAGACAGTTACGACAATATATTTTCACCGTACAACCACAGAGAACAGCCTTTTATGAAACAGACATTGTTGGAAAATACGGGACTCGGACTTTATATCTGTCGCGAACTGATTTTAAGAATGGGCGGCAACATCTGGTTCAACTCCAAAATAGGAAAAGGTACAACATTTTATTTCTCGTTACCGTTCATTCATGTCACCGACGTAACAATCAAAAATACAATCAATTACGATTGGCACGACAAGGTTGCACTTATCATCGGCGAAGACAAATACAACATGATACTTGCATCGGAAATTATCTCCAAAACAAAAATCAAAACCAAATCGATGTACGTACACGATGTTGTGGAAAACGGATTGGCGACTACAGAATATTTTGAATGGTTTGACCTTATCATTATAGACAAAGAACTGTCAAACTTAAAAAAAATTCAGAGATTTCTGCAAAATTATCCGCAGACACCGGTTTTGATTTTAGATCCAACTATCGACCTGACAGAGATTTACACTCTAATGAAAGAAAAATTAGGATAGTTAATAGTTGATTTTTTTGTAAGATTGTTAAATAATTATTAATTTAGCACGATTTTAATATTTCAATCTAATGGAGAAAACACTATTATTAGGCGACGAGGCGATAGCACTTGGAGCAATTAATGCGGGACTCTCAGGAGTATACGCATATCCGGGCACGCCGTCAACCGAAATCACAGAATTTATTCAAAACAATCCTGTAGCAAAAGAAAGGAATATACATTCACGTTGGTGTACAAACGAAAAAACCGCAATGGAAGCCGCACTTGGCATGTCATACGCCGGAAAACGTGCATTGGTTTGTATGAAACATGTTGGCATGAATGTTTGCGCCGACGCATTTGTAAACTCCGCTGTTACAGGAATTAACGGCGGTTTGGTAGTTTTGGCTGCCGACGACCCTTCGATGCACTCAAGTCAAAACGAACAAGATTCAAGATTTTACGGTAAATTTGCCCTCATTCCGATTTTTGAACCTTCCAACCAACAAGAAGCATACGATGTAATGAAAATTGCATTTGAACTCAGCGAAAACCTTGGAGAACCTGTTTTATTGAGAGTTGTAACAAGACTCGCACATTCAAGAGCCGCAGTTCAGACCGATGCAACAAGAGAAATGAATAGTTTTAATCCTTCTGAATCAAGAGGTTGGGTATTATTGCCTGGAATTGCAAAAAAACAATATGCAAATCTTTTGGAAAAACAAACCCAAATGGAAGAAGCCGCAAGAAATTCGGTTTTCAACAAAATGGAAGGCAGCGGCAACAATCTCGGCATTGTAGCCTGCGGTATCGGTTACAACTATGTAAAAGAAGCTGTAGCAAATTACAATATTCAAGAAACAAAAATATTAAAAATATCACAATATCCTTTACCTGAAAATCAAGTACTTGAACTTGCCAAAACATGTAAAGAAATTCTCGTTGTAGAAGACGGTCAACCCGTTGTGGAGCTTGATGTAAAACGCATAGTCGGCGACAAAGCCCAAGTTACAGGACGTCTTACGGGAAAACTTCCGCGTCAAGGCGAACTCAATCCGGACAATGTAGCCAAAG
Organism: Bacteroidales bacterium; assembly: GCA_017541145.1. GTDB lineage: Bacteria > Bacteroidota > Bacteroidia > Bacteroidales > UBA3824 > UBA3824. The sequence goes on from JAFXZT010000066.1 coordinate 8,491, forward strand.
CTCTCGGCGCAGAAGTAAAAGTCTATTTTGAAAATGCAAAAAATCTCGCCGGTCGTCCTCCTCAACTTTGTCAAGGTTGCGGACACAGAGATGTATATGCGGCATTGAAAGAAGTAGCTGCCGAATACAAAAATTCAAGAATATTTGGTGATATCGGATGCTACACATTAGGAGCTTTACCACCGTTTCAGGCATTGGCAAGTTGCGTAGACATGGGCGCATCAATCACGATGGCAAAAGGTGCAGCCGATGCAGGATTGTTTCCGTCGATAGCTGTAATCGGAGATTCTACTTTTACACATTCCGGCATGACAGGCTTACTTGACGCAATAAACGATCACAGCAATATTACAGTAATAATTTCCGACAACCTTACAACAGCAATGACAGGCGGTCAGGATTCGGCAGGTACCAACAAGTTTGAAGCTATTTGCCTTGGTCTTGGCGTAGAACCTGAACATGTAAAAGTTGTAGTACCGATGCCCAAAAACATCGAATCAATAAAACAAACCATAAAAGAAGAAATAGAATACAACGGCGTATCAGTAATAATTCCCCGCCGCGAATGTATGCAGACAATCAAGAGACACAAAAAGAAATAGTAAAAATTATGAAAAAAGATTTGATTTTATGCGGAGTTGGCGGACAAGGAATTCTGTCAATCGCTACAATTATAGGCGAAGCTGCCACCAAAGCCGGACTTTATTTGAAACAAGCGGAAGTTCATGGCATGAGTCAGAGGGGCGGCGACGTACAAAGCAACCTCAGATTATCAACTTCTGAGATTTATTCCGACTTGATTCCTAAAGGCAAATGCGATGTAATTATCTCGATGGAACCGATGGAATCTCTCAGATATTTGCCGTATCTCAACAAAGACGGTTGGATTGTTACAAGCAACAAACCGGTTGTCAACATCCCGAATTATCCCGACGAAACTGCACTTAACCAAGAATTGGAATCGCTGCCGCACGTGGCAAAACTTGATATCGATACAATCGCAAAAGAAGTTGGTATGCCCAAAACTGCAAACATGGTATTGCTTGGACTTGCAGCTCCTTACATCGAAATTCTCAGCATAGAACAACTTCGCGAGGCTATCAAAACAGTTTTTGCACGCAAAGGAGAAGATATTGTAAATATCAATCTCAAAGCATTTGATGCCGGCGTGGCAAACGAGCAGAAGTAACAATCCGGATGTCAACAACAATTTTTTAAAAAAAATTTATTTAACTAAAACCTTTATTTTAACGCTACTAATTATTTTTTTTAACTAAACAATGGACACAAAATCAGAATATCTCCATCCCGAAATGGAGACACTAAGCATAGAAGACATCCGAAAGCTACAACTCGAAAGATTGAAAGCTACCATAAATCATTGCATGAATTCCGAATTTTACAAAAAACGTTTTGCTGAAAACGGTCTAAAACCCGAAGATATCAAAACTCTCGACGACTTGAAAAAGATTCCGTTTACTACAAAACAGGATTTGCGTGACAATTATCCGTTCGGACTTCGCTCAATAGAACTAAAAGATTGCGTAAGACTCCACTCATCAAGCGGTACAACCGGCAATCCGACTGTAATTTTACATTCACAAAAGGATTTGGACGAATGGGCAAACGCAGTAGCCCGCTGTCTTTGGATGGTGGGACTAAGACCTGATGATGTATTCCAAAATTCATCGGGTTACGGCATGTTTACCGGCGGTTTGGGATTTCAATACGGTGCAGAACGTCTTGGTATGCTGACAGTTCCGGCAGCAGCAGGCAACACACTGCGTCAAATAAAATTCATAAAAGATTTTGGCACAACAGCCATTCACGCTGTACCATCATACGTTACAAGAATAAAAGAAGTGATGGATCAACAAGGAATAGACCCGAAAAAAGATACCAAACTGAAAATTTTGGCAATCGGTGCCGAACCTCACTCCGAAGCTCAACGCAAAAGAATCGAAGAGATGTTAGGCGTAAAAGCTTACAACTCGTTTGGTATGAGCGAAATGTGCGGTCCGGGCGTGGCTTTTGAATGTAAAGAACAAAACGGTCTGCACTTTTGGGAAGACTATTATATCGTAGAAATTGTAAACCCCGAAACATTGGAACCCGTACCCGAAGGCGAAATCGGCGAACTGGTACTCACCACAATCAACCGCGAAGCAATGCCGCTTTTGAGATACCGAACCCGCGACCTCACGAGAATACTCGGTCACGATTGTCCGTGCGGACGTCATCATGTAAGGCTTGACAGAATGAAAGGCCGCTCCGACGATATGATGGTTCTAAGAGGTGTTAACATCTTCCCTATTCAGATTGAGACAATCCTTATGCAATTCAAAGAGCTGTCTACCAATTATTTAATCACGCTTACAACCGACGGCGACAACGATAATATGACTGTAGAAGTAGAACTTGAAGATCTTTTTACAGACGATTATACTCAGCTCGAAAAACTTACAAAGGATATCACAAGAGCGTTGAAAGATGAAATTTTGCTGACACCTCACGTAAAACTTATTGCAAAAGGTACGCTCCCTGTTTCGGAAGGCAAAGCAGTAAGAGTTGTTGACAAACGCAAAGTTTATGAATAGTTATAAAAAAAATATAATTATGACAATAAAACAATTATCAATATTCATAGAAAACAAATCCGGAACACTCATCAAAGTTTTGGATTTGTTAAGCAAGGAATCCATACAGATTATTGCGTCCACAATAGCCGACACCACAGAATTTGGAATCTACAGAGTAATTTGCAACGAACCGACGAAGGCTTACAACATCTTGAAAGACAACAATATCAATGTTCAATTAACAGATGTTTTAGGAATCAGAATCAAAGACAAACCTGGCATGGCAGCACAAGCAATCGACCTGATTTCAAAAGCCGGAATCGACATCTCTTACATGTACACATTCCTCTTAAACGGTGAAGGCATACTTATAATGCGTACCAATCCGTGCGACAAAACTAAAGAAATTATCAAACAAAATAATATCGGTTTTATTACCGAAAACGATTTACAAAAATAATAACTATTTCCAATTTTTAAGACGAGGCGAATCCGTTACAATATTTTTTTAGGATTCGCTTTTTTATTGATAAAAAAAATTACAACACAAAAAATGGACAAACAACTTGTAACAAATACAATTCACGAAGCCGGACTTGACGATTTTTCACAAGTCACAATCAGAGATATCGCCAAATTATCCAAACAATTGGAAAATCTCAGCGGCGAAAAATTCATTCATCTTGAAATGGGAGTTCCGGGTTTGAAACCTTCAGAAATAGGAACCGAAGCCGAAATCGAAGCCCTAAAAAACAATTGCGCTCAAACATATCCTCCCAACGACGGGATTCCGGCAATCAAACAAGCAGCATCAAGATTTGTAAAAGCATTTATTGATTTGGATATCGACCCACTATGCTGTATGCCCACAACCGGCTCAATGCAAGGCACTTTCGCAGTTTTCACAACTTTGAAAATCGCAAGACCGGAAAAAGATACTGTACTTTTCATTCATCCCGGATTTCCGGTTCAAACAACACAATGCGAAGTTATCGGTCTAAAAACTTTGGGTATTGACATCTATAATTATCGCGGAGAAAAACTGATTCAGAAATTAGAAGAAACTCTCAAAAACGGAAAAATCAACAGCATCGTTTACTCCAATCCTAACAATCCGTCGTGGGTTTGTTTTACTGACGAGGAACTGAAAGGCATCGGCGAACTCGCTACAAAATACGATGTTATCATCTTGGAAGATTTGGCATATTTTGCGATGGACTTCCGTCAGGATTTGTCACACCCGTTTCAAGCACCGTTCCAAGTTTCAGTAGGAAAATACACAGAAAATTATATCATCAGCATTTCCGGCTCAAAAGCATTTTCGTATGCAGGACAGCGAATTGGCGTTACATGTATTTCCAACAAGCTGTATCACACCAAGTTGAAGACAATAGAAGAAAGATTTCAAGTTTCAGAATTTGGAGCATTCATGGCAAACAGAATACTGTACACATTATCAAGCGGTGTAACACATTCTACACAATATGCAATGGCAGCTATGATGAATGCAGCAAGCGACGGCAAATACAATTTTCTAAAAGACGTAAAAGTTTACGGAGAAAGAGCCAAATTTATGAAAGAAATTTTGTTGAAAAACAATTTTTATCTTGTTTACGACAACGATTTGGGCAAGCCTTTGGCAGACGGATTTTACTTTACAACTCAATATCCGGGCATGACAGCGGTAGAACTTACCAAAGAATTGATGTTTTACGGAGTTTCAGTTTTTCCGCTCAACACAATGGGTTCGCTTCAACAAGGCGTAAGAATATGCACTTCGTTTTTCCACGACAATTTGCGTGACGCCTTTGCCGAACGAATCAGCAATTTTGCAAAAGACCACCCGATAAAATAGTAAGTATATAATAAAATCACATCCGTTGATATAAAAAACAGATGTGATTTTATTTATAATCAACAATTTGAGCTACATGATTTTTCCATATTGCATGAAATATACAAAACATCAAAACTTAATACTATAAATCAAAGAAACTCAAGTAATTAACAAATTCTAATCAAAAAATTTACTGCAATAATTGAATATCGTGATTGTTACCATATTCTTTTATGATACGGCACTTCTCTTAATTTAGAAAAATCACCGCTAAAAAGCGAGTTCAACAATTCCAAACAAGTTGTTTTACCAACGCCGTTCTTGCCAATGATAATAGTGATATTGTTCTTAAACTCAATACGATGATTGAATCTGTTAAACAATCCTTCAATGCTAAAACTTTTAATATTCATAATATCGCGATAATGTTATGCAACATTTATACTAAATATTAGTATCAACAAAACTTTTTAGAGAAAAAACACATTCAATTTTATAGACCGATTTATTACTTCTTAATTTCATAAAAATTGTTAAGTAAAACTCAATAAACGTTATAATAAACAGCCTAATTGCAATTTCTATAAAATAATTACTACTTTTGCACCGTTAATAAACAAAAAACAAAAACGCGAAATGAAAAAAATATTTTTACTGTTAACTATTTTAACTATCAGTATCAGTGCAATTTGTCAAACAGAACAAACACACATGCAATTTCAAGGTTTTGATATCGACGGCAGCCTTGTTGACTACATGCACAAACTCGACAGCAAGGGTTTCAAAAACGTAGGAATCGAAAAAGGCGTTGGAATCCTAAACGCAAATCTCGAAGGCTACAGAAATTGCATCGTCAACGCAGTAAGCGGCAACAGCAACACAAATGTTTACCTCGTATCTGTTTGCTACACCTACGCAAGCTCACCAGCCGACTTGGAACCAGGTTATCAAAATATCAAGAAAAAACTCATTGAAAATTACGGCGAAGTTGCTGAAGAAAATACAGGAACTTTTCAAGAATTTGTCTATCCGGGTTACGAAAAAGCTTGGCACGATACCACAGTGCCGTCCGACTGCAAATTTATAACTCCAAACGGAATTATCAAACTTGCAATCATCAAAAGAAATATGTGCACTTTATCAATAGTTTATATCGACAAAGTCAACCAGAAAAAAGCAATGAACAATTAATTTCAATAAAAACAATAAATCAAAAACTGTCCAAAGAAATTTATATTTTTTGGACAGTTTTTTTATACAATAACAACACTATGATAGAATTCACAGAAAAATACAGATGTCAAAATTGTAATCATAATTTTACAGTTACAACTTTTGAAAACTTCCGCCCAGAAATGTTGAGATGTCCCAAATGCGGAAGTTATAAAATACAAAATATCAACGATTTAAGTTTATTAAAAAAACTTTTTAACAAAAAAAAATAACGTCAAAATCTTCAATAATCACCTCCAAAATCAACAATATTTTATCGAGAACAAGATTAGAAAATCAATTAAAAAAAAAGTAAAAATACACTTCAAAAAAAAGGAACTTGCACTACGAAAAAATCTGATTTTCTAATATTAATATCGAAATTTGCAATATTGAAATATTGATGTGGAATTGAAAAAAAAAAGGAGGGAATATGATTAAAAAGTTTTTGTTTTTGGTTTTGACATTATTTTTAAACACTGCACTCTTTGCAATAAAAAACGACTTGATTTTCATATTGGACGACAGTGCGGCTATGAAACAAGGTCATATTGCAATACTTGTCGGCAACGAAAAAACAGGTTGGGAATATGTTTCAATTAACGGAACCGGCTTAATACCAACACCTTGGGGTGTTAACACCAATCCTGACATCGGAACTGTAATCACGGATATATTCGGGCATAAAATTCACGGTCTAAAACGTGCAATACGTCGTGCTTGCGAAATCAATCCGAAAGAAAAACACCGTTACCACAAATACAAACGTGTAAAAACCAACGAAAAAGAAGATTCAATTGCATTAAACGCAGCGAGAAACACCGCATCAGCATTTTTGTACGGAATTATGGGACCGGGACAATCATGTATTGATGTAGCGCAAAACGCATTTTCATCGTTGGTAAAATTCAGAAAGTTAGACAAAAAAGGATCTGTTCCGGGTCAAAGCGATTGGATACCGAAAAAATGGTTTCATAAAATTGACAAACGCATAAAATTCGCAAACAGAAGATCGAAAAACGGTAATCAAATAATTGCAGACGCAAATAACAACGGAGAAATTTCTACAGATAATTAAAGTTGCAGAGAGATTATTTATTTTAGTTGATAAACAACGAATACAATTAAATAAGAGATAGTTATATAAAAATTCGTTGCAAAATTAACCGTGGGTTTTAGCTCACGGTTTTTTTATGCTGATTTCTAAAAAAAAGATGTCAAAATAAAAAAAATGGATATGATATAAAACAAAAAAACGGTTTCAAAAATTGAACCGTTTTAAAAAACTTTAATTAACTAAAACCTAATAAATAAACATCAATAAGGAATAAAAATAAAGAGCGGGAGACGAGACTCGAACTCGCGACCCCAACCTTGGCAAGGTTGTGCTCTACCAACTGAGCTACTCCCGCATTAAGTTTTGGAAGGGTGATTTCCTTTCCTTTTTGCGATGCAAAGTTAGATACTATTTCCGATTCCACCAAATTTTTCGAGAGTTTTTTTTATGTTTTTCACGAAAAATTATTCATTATTCTGATTTATAATTTATTGCAAAGGTATAATTTCAAAGTTTTTTGTTTTCATTGTCTTGAATGTACCGTCAGAAGACGAATAAATGAAATATCCTTCGGTTTCCGGCAACGAATCTATCAACTTAAAACCATTTTCCAATCCCATAACCATCACCGCCGTTGCCAAACCGTCGCCGACTAATGCGGTTGGAGTAACGATTGAAACAGCAAGCAACGAATCGCTCTGAGGATAACCTGTTTTCGGATTGAGTTCATGCGAATATTTTACGCCGTCTTTCTCAAAAAAGTTTCTGTAATTTCCTGACGAACAAAGCGATTTGCCTGAAAGCGGAACTACAGCCTGAATTTCACGATTGGCTTCTGTAGAACCGTCAAGAGGTGCATCGATTCCTACTCGCCACGGCTCGCCCTTTGGATTAACACCTTCTGAACGGGTTTCGCCGCCGATTTCTACGAGGTAATTTTTGTAACCTTTTGACTTTAGATAATCGCAAACCAAATCCACGCTGTAACCTTGTGCATTTGCATTGAAATTCAATGTTGCGCGATTGTCTGCACGAACCAATTTGTTGTTAACGATTTTGAACTTATCCATGCCGACAAATTGCAAAATAGAATCAAGTTCCTCTTGAGAAGGTTTGCGCAACGATTCGTGTTTTGCAAATCCCCACGCATTTACTAACGGACGGCATGACGGGTCAAAAATTCCGCCGGTAAGATTCCAAAGCTCCACCGAACTGTTGAAAACTACAACAAAATTGCTGTCAAGTTCCACGTCTACGCCATTATTTACTTTGGTAATCAACGATTTGTGATTATATGTTGACATCGAAAAATCAAAATCGTTAAGAATAGAATTGAATGTATCTGTCAGATCCTCATTATGTTGACTTTGATAAGTAATATGCCATGTAGTTCCTTGTGCAAAACCATTTGTTAAAAGATAATCAGTTTTATTTGAATTACAACATGTTAACAAAAACGCTGTTGCTGATAAAATGCAGAAAATTTTTCTCATGATGTAGTGAATTAATTTTTTTTCGTTTCCGGTCACAAAGATAATGATAAAATGACGAACAACTATTAATTAATCATTGAGTTTTGCAGCAAATTTTCATAATCGTTAAGACAAAAAAAATACTGTCCGCAGAAACAATAAATTTCTACGGACAGTATTGATATTTAAGAAGTTAACAATTTCAGAACTAACCACACTCCTACCCCGCTAAAAATAATTAACGGAATTAATCAAATGACGGCGGCACCCAAAAATCTTCGGGCATTACATTATCCAAACGCTGAAAATCCTTTTGAGTAAAGAAATTATCCGGAATCAAAACGTAAATAAAACCGTCGTCCGAATTTACCACACCTTTTATATAAGGAGCATTTTTAGAATTGTTGTCCACCTCGTCAATAACTTTAATATTGTTGTTAGCGAACTCAGTAACAGCCAAAACCTTGTCAACCAAAGCCCCGAAACGTTTAGTACCGCTGTCGGTAGGGATTTCGAAAATAACCACATATTTGTTAGGCTGATCTTCGGACTCCACCTTAGGAATAGACAAACGTTTAACAGTATCGATAATAGGAAGAACTTCGTCGCGAAATTTTTTGATACCGACAACAAAAGCAGGTGCACCCGGCAACGGACTAAGATTGTCGGATTCAGAAACTTCCAATACATAGTTGACAGAAACGGCACAGCTACGTCCGCCAACTCTGAATATCATATAGGATTCTTGGGTCATATTTGTAAATTTTTGGCTAAAGTTAATGAATAATTTTAGAAACTACCAAATTAAACAAGGAAAATTACAGAAAATTTTGTGCCGAAAACAAGATTTTTCATAGTGATTTTTGTAAAATTTGTGGGGAAAAGAAAGATTTTTTTTTCTTAAAAACGCAGATTTTAACAATTGAATAGTAAAAAACGAAGAGATTTGTACAGTTTATTAAACTTTTTCATGTATATACAAAAGACAAGGGAGCTACTTAAAACGCACCGCTACAACCACTTACCCTTGCTGATTTCACTCCCTGGGGGATTCGTAGGAGCTGGTCGAATAAGACTCCCTTGACGATGCAAAGGTAGAAAGTTTTTTTAATATGCAAAAATTTTTGAGTGTTTTTTTATAACTATTTTCAAAAATATTTTCAAGCAAATGAAATACAATAATTTGCAAACGAAATATTTTTTTAGAAATTTTAATTTGTAAATGGAAATACTTTTATTATTTTTGTAAAACATTTAAAAGAGATAAAATGTTGAATCCAAAAACTAATTTATTTTTAAATCAAGCCATGGTTTGGGGCGGTATCAGCGGCACGATTATTTCGATTTATATGCTGATACACAACGCTTCAGGCAATGTTAACGAAGGTTTGCAAACAACAGGATTTATACAATATATAATACTATCGTTCGGCATTTATTTCTGTCAAAGGAATTATTGCAGAAGGGTAGAATCTCAGGAAGATGCAAAATTAGGAAAACTTTTTTTGCTCGGAATTGTCTGTGGATTAGCCGCTTCGATAATCATAGCGTTATATATTTCGTATTTTATAAAAGTAAATCCGGAAGTGGTAAACCAAGCTATGAAACAATCTCAAGAAATCTTGAAAGAAATGAAAATGTACCAGCCAGAGGAACTGGAAAGAGCAAGCGAAATTTCTAAAAAAATTTTCAGTCCGGCTTTAATTATCGGCAACACAATTGCTTATATTGTAATTTCAGCGTTTTTCTCGGCTTTCAGTACACTTTTATGCTATTTAAACAGAATTAAAAAAGCAAAATAAAATGGATATATCGGTAATTGTTCCGGTTTACAACGAGGACGAATCTATTCCCGAATTGAAAGATTGGATTACTAAAGTAATGGAAGCCAATCACTTCAGTTACGAAATTATAATGGTGGACGATGGCAGCACCGACAATTCTTGGGAAAAAATCGAGGAAATGAATGCCAAAGACGAACATGTTAAAGGTATAAAATTCAGAAGAAATTACGGAAAATCTGCCGCATTGAACACCGGTTTCAAGCAAGCTCAAGGCGATGTGGTAATTACAATGGATGCGGATATGCAGGATAGTCCTGACGAAATTCCGGCTCTTTACAAAATGATTGTAGAAGACAAATACGATGTGGTATCAGGCTGGAAGAAAAAGCGTTACGATCCAATTTCAAAAACCGTTCCGTCAAAACTTTTTAATGCTACGGCAAGATTTTTTTCGGGCATAAAACTTCATGACTTCAACTGCGGACTCAAGGCGTACAGGAATACTGTAGTAAAGTCGATAGAAGTTTACGGCGAAATGCACCGTTACATCCCTGTTTTGGCAAAACAAGCGGGCTTTAGAAAAATTACAGAAAAAGTTGTAGAACATCGGGCAAGAAAATATGGCGTTACAAAATTCGGTATAGAACGATTTATTAACGGTTTTCTTGATTTGTTAACCGTAAATATCGTTTTGAAATTTGGTAAAAGTCCAATGCATTTCTTCGGATTGGTCGGCACACTAAGTTTCTTTATCGGTTTTGCAATTTTGGCTTATTTGAGCTTTGCTAAATTTGCGTGGAATCAATACGCGATGACCGACAGACCGCTCTTTTACTTCGGACTGCTAACAATTATCTTTGGAGCACAATTATTTCTCACAGGTTTTGTGGCAGAGCTTGTAGCAAGGTCGTCGTCGGATCGCAACACTTATATAATTGAAAAAAATATCGGAACAGATTAGAATGGTATTTTTTTTGTAATAATTTTTGCACAGTAATATATTGTTAGACAATCTAAAAATCTATTATATGGAATCGCTGAACGATGAAAAATCACAAAAGTCAATAAAGGAAATCATTTTGGTATTTTCTGATATTGACGTAAAAATCACTGCTTTGAACGAATGTTCGGCAGAAGATTTCTTGGCATTAAACACAAATCTGAAAAAATTTTACAAGGATGCGAAAGTAATTTCGGATCAAACCGAACAGATTTACGACATCATTGCCGGAAACGAGCACGAAAAATTTTTTGAAGAATTGTTGGGATTGCAAGAATCGCTCAACAATCGTATCAACAAACTCAAAAACAAAATTCTCAAGAGCATCAGAGGTTTGGAAAAGATGTTAACATCGTTGAATTTGGTTTTTGTTCCACTCAAAAACTTCAACCTTAACATCCTTACTCTCAACTTTTTGCTTGTAAATTTAAAACTCAATGTTGCATATTCTGACAACAAGGATATCAAACATATTACTGAAAGTATCGATCAGATTACCAACGAAATCAACAAGCTGAAAATGATTCTGCCCAAGATTTCGGAATCTTTGCTCATGGTAAAAAATGTTACAAGACTTTCTTCGGGCAAACTTATTGAAATTCGCAAGAAGAATATTCTTGATATTGACCGAGTTACAGGTCAGATTAACGATTCCATCATCATTTTGAAGGATAAGCAAACTATTGCTGCCCGCAAAATGCCGGAACTTACAAAACGTACCAAGAGCTACTTTGAAAGTGTCAACAAAATTATTACTAATCTTCAGTACCACGATATTATCCGTCAAAAGATGGAACATGTGCAGGCAACTCACAAAAATATCATCAAAGAGTTGTCGGCAATGGACATGACAACCAACGAAGACGGCTCAATTGATATGTCGGAAACTGCAAAACAGTTCCTTCAAATCAGAGATATCGCAGGTGTACAAGTTGCGCAACTTATCAACACCAACAAAGAATATCAAAAAGCTTTCGCTGTGATAATGAGGAAGTTCTGGGATATCAGCGAAGATATGGGCGTAATTGCACAGCTTTGCAACGAATTTGTTGGCAGCAACGATCTTACCGACAGTTATTACAAAGATGTTCAAGACCGATTGAAAGGTACAACCACTGTTTTGAAACGTTTGATTGATGCAAATGAGGATTTCGGTACTGAAATTGATACTATCAGCGACACAATCGACGAAAAGAATGATAGAATTGATGAAATAAAAACTGTACACGCAAATATCGAAGCTCAAATCACAGAAATCATTAATTCAATTACTTCCGAAGATAATGATGCCGGATTGAAACGTATCACCAACGAAGTAAAACAGATTATCACCACTATTTCAGAAAACTTGGACGACGTAATTTTGTTTTTCCAACAAGCTCAGAATATCAGCAAGAAACTTCAGGAAATCAATCATGAAGATTCAGGCGACCAAATTTCTGAAAACCTCAAAGAATTGTCAAACAAAATTACTCAGTTGCTCGCATCTATCGAGGATCACAACGAAAAGATTGAAGTGATTTTAACTAACAATTCAAAACTTAGTTTGAACCTCAGCAGCGAAATCAAATCGTCGGTAGAACAAGTAAAATACTACGATTTCTTTGAAAAAATCATGCTCGAAATTGTTACTCAGCTTAACAATATTTACTCTAAACTTGATAACAATACTTTGAACATGATTAAACACAACAAGGCAGAAAACCTCAAGAGTTTGGAAGAAAGATACACAATGGAAAGTGAACGTATTATTCACAATCAAGTGATTAACGACAGCTCTGACTACACTGCCGGAAGTATGGACGATGACAACGACGTAGAATTCTTTTAGTCGTGTTAAGAGAAAAAATAATTATAAAAAAGGCTGCAAAAAATATTTTTGCAGCCTTTTTTATATTTGCTTATATTGTTGACATCTCTTAGAATTGTATACTTACACGAACAATCGGATTACTGTAAACATTGTAATTCAACTCGTTGGTATTATTAATATTCCAAAGCAGCATAAAATTTACATTTACACGATCGGAAATTACACGTCTGTAACCTGCACCAACCAAAATCGGCATATCCCACATCCTTTGAGCATCCGAACCGTTCCAATTATAATAATTTTCAAAGTTAAGATACTGAGCCTCAGCATGAATTACCAGAAAATCAAGCGGGAAAGCTTCTGCATAAATACCTCCACCGTAAATGCTGCGACTAATATCTGACATCATGGCATATTTATATTTGTAATACTCGTAAGTAAAAATAAGTCCGGCATTAAAATAATTATTGAATCGATAACCAATTATCGGATTTATTTCCACGTAACTCACTGAATTGTCGCCAAATCCCAATCCGAAACCAACGTTACCGCCAAATGTAAAATGATCCAAAAACCATTGCGTACGCGATGAGCGATGATTATTATTTTGATTGTTGTTTTCAAAATCTTCGTACTGAGCCGAAACCGTTCCAAATGAAAATATCAAGAAAACAAAGGTATAAATAAACTTATTAAATTTCATAGCTTTATATATTTAAGAATTTACGCAAAGTTATATATTTTATTGAAAAATTTAATAAACTGCACATAATTTTTGTATCTTTGCAGAGTTATTACAGAAAAAACGTTACGAAAAAATGTTATCATTATTGAAAAAAGAATTATCATCGTTTTTCAGTTCACTTACAGGTTACATCGTAATTTTTGTATTCTTACTGATTAACGGATTGATACTGTGGGTTTTCAGAGAAAATTTAAATATCATAGACAGCGGATTCGCTTATCTTGACCCACTGTTTGAAATTTCGCCATGGGTATTTCTGTTTCTTGTACCGGCAATCACAATGAGGATGATTTCCGAAGAAAAAAAGCAAGGAACAATCGACGTATTGTACACTCAACCTTTAACAGATTTTCAAATTGTATTGGCAAAATATTTAGCAGGATTAATATTAATCTTGATTTCTATACTTCCAACCTTGATTTATGTATACAGCGTAAGCAATTTATCAATCACCGGCGGAACTACAGAAACCGGCGCAGAACTCGCAGGTTTGGATTTTGGTGAAACGGTTGGAGCTTATACCGGACTATTTTTCTTAGCCGCAGTTTACTGTGCTATAGGACTTTGGGCTTCGTCGTTGACTGAAAATCAAATTGTAGCATTTCTTTTGGCAGTCGGCTTATGCTTTTTTATGTACTTGGGATTTGACGCACTTAGCGGATTTCTTGGAAAGTATGGTTTAATAATTTCAAATGCAGGAATCGACGCTCATTACAGATCTATTTCAAGAGGTGTAATTGATACAAGAGATATCATATATTTCTTGTCAGCAATAACATTATTCCTGATTTTGGCAAAATATAAATTGCAATCCCGTAACTGGAAATAAAAATTATGAACAACAAAACTCAGATAAAAAAGAAAAGTTTGCAACTGCTGATTATTTCGATAATTGCAATTGTAGTAATAAATATAATTTCAAGTAAAGTGTTCATTCGCTGGGACTTAACCAACGACAAACATTTTTCGCTTACAAGTTTTACCAAAAATTATTTACAAGAACTGAAAGGTTCTGTAATGGTGAGAGTATATCTTGACGGCGATGAATTGCCGGTTTCGTTTCGTAGAATGAAAGACGAAATTAAAAACAAACTTGAAGAATTCAAAATTTACGGTGGTGACAAAATTGATTATATTTTTATAAATCCGACCGAAAGCAACAACAAAGATGTAAGATACGGAATTTATAAACAGTTGGCTGACTTGAATTTAAAACCGGTTGAGATTGACAATCAAACACAAGAACAGTCAACCAAAACAATGATATTTCCCTGTGCTGTAGTTACTTACACATTGGAAGGCAAAACCGGAAACGACAATCACGATACAACATTGTTTAGAGAAATCGGTTTGAACCTTCTGAAAGCAGATCCCAAATTGGCAGCCGGAGACGAACAAAATATTTTCAATTCGGTGGAAACACTTGAATACGAGATAATTAACGCGATTTACAGATTATCACAAATCGAAAAACCACAAATCGCATTCGTGGAAGGTCACGGCGAAGCAGACGAACTCAGTTTGGTTGATATTTGTACGGAATTATCTGACTATTACGATGTTAGACGAGGTCCAATTAATGGTAAAGTAGGAGTTTTGGACAATTTTAAAGCAATTGTGATTGCAAAACCGACCAAAACATTCAGCGAGGAAGACAAATTTGTAATTGACCAATATATCATGAACGGCGGCAACGTCCTTTGGCTCGTGGACGCTACAACGGCATCGATGGACAGTTTACAAAACAGCAGCATAGAAGCAGTTTTGCCGCTGGATTTGAATATCAATGACATGCTTTTTACTTACGGTGTAAGGCTTAACGGCAACATCATCAGAGACTTACAATGCGGACCAATCGGATTGGCAGTAAACGGTCCAAACAATCAACCGCAAATCAAATTGTTTCCGTGGGAGTATTACCCTGTAGTTTTGAGCCGCAGAAAAAATCCGATTACAAAGCATCTTAATTATTTAATTTGTCATTTTTGCGGTACAATAGATACAGTTGGAACTAACAAACCGATTGACAAAACAATCTTGCTTCAATCCGGAAAGTATAGCAAAGTTAACAATGCGCCATGTACAATTTCGTTTGAAACAATAGGTCAACGTCAAGATCCGAACGATTATCATCAACCGGATCAAACAATAGCTGTACTTTTGGAAGGAAATTTTGAATCGGTTTACCAAGAACGAAGAGGAAAAACAATCAACGGAACTTACTATGAGACAAAGAGTTCTGTGAAGCCTTCTAAACAAATTGTAGTCTCAGACGGAGATGTAATTATCAATGATATTTCAACAAAAGGCGAAC
This sequence comes from Bacteroidales bacterium, assembly GCA_017541145.1. GTDB lineage: Bacteria > Bacteroidota > Bacteroidia > Bacteroidales > UBA3824 > UBA3824. The sequence goes on from JAFXZT010000066.1 coordinate 24,304, forward strand.
CGTTTCCTCTTGGTTTCGACAGAAATTCGCAAAACACATTCAAAGGCAACAAAGAATTTATAATCAATGCCATAAATTATCTTACGGGAAACGAAGATTTGTTAACAATTCGACTTAAAGAAATGAAAGTCAGGATTTTAGACAAACAAAGAGCACAACAGGAACGCGGATTTTGGTCGTTCTTAAACGTTGTAGTTCCATTGTTGATAATCTCAATTTTGGGAGGTATTGTTTTTATAATTCGTAAGAAAAAATATTCTGCACCAAAACAAAAATGAAAAAAATTTATCTTTTAATTTTTTCGTTGACATCAATATTTGCATCTTGCACTGACGACACAGATTTTTCAACGCAAGAAGCTGATTGTGAAGTAATTGAAATTCAAAATAACAATAAAATAGTCACACTTGAAAAAGACACAGCTTGGTATTTGAGCGAAAACGGCGAAAAACAATTTTATTGTGACAAATTCAAGATTTATGCGTTCTTCAATGTGTTGAGAGACATCACTTTACAAGGATTAAGCAAAGCCGACAAAAATTCGGACTTCAAATATATAATAACTGTAAAAACCAAAAGCGGAAGAACAACCAAAACCATTAAATTTGAGCCGATTAGCAACACACCTCAGATGATTGCAAGTTGCAACGGCGGCAAATGCTATGTAGTTGCAATTCCGGGGTTAAAAGAAAGTCCAACAGCAAGTATGTCAGCAGAAAAAGACTATTGGAAAAATCTTTCACTTTTGGAAATTTTACCGGAAAATATTTCTGCATTGAAAATTATAAATTATATAGATTCTACAGAAAGTTTCGCCATTCATACGCAAGGTAACAATTTTGAAGTAAAAAATTGTAAAAACGAGATAATTGAAATTGAACAAACAAATATTCGTCAATATTTAGGCTCAATTTCAGGAACTTACAGAGCCAAAGAATATTTACAAAAATTGGATTTGCCGGAAAAATCAAAAATTTACGATTTTGAAATCACGTCAAAATTGGGAATCACAACAAAAATAAGTTTCTACAAAAAACTTGATTCAAACGGAAAACCGGATTTCAATTTGATGTATTTCTCTGACGAAAAAGCGTTTGGAACTGCAAAATATTTTGATTTTGAAAAAATTCTTATTGACTTGAAAAGACTGAAATAATTTTGTATTTTGGCAACATAATTTCAAAATAGGAAAAATGAAGTCAACAATAAATTTACGATATTTTTTTTGATTCTACTGGTAACTACAAGATGTCAAAATCCAAACAAACAATCAGTACAATATTCTGACATCATAGCTGTAACACAAAGAGTATCAAAACTTTATACTGCGGAAGTAATAGTAAGCAAAGAAGTTTTCATGTCGTCGGAATTAGTTGCGAAAATAATTGGTAATCAATACAACATCGGAGAAAAATCAATACTTTTGCCTTACAAAATAAAAGTAAAAGCATATATTGATTTTAATAAAGTTGGAAAAGATAATTTTCAAGTATACACAAATCAAATAGAAGTTAACCTTCCGAGCCCGGAAATTGAAATTACAAGTATAGAATTGGATTTCGACAACATCAAACGAAATGTATCTTGGTACAGAAAAGACTTTTCGTCCAAAGAGATCGACAGCCTCTCAAAATATGCGTTGAAAGGTTTGCAATGGTCTGATAATGAAACATTTTCGTTGATGCAAGAAGCTGAAATTAATGCAAAAAGAACAATCACAAAAATTCTGACCGACAAAGGTTGGAACGAAGATAATATTGAAATTATTTTTGACAAAAATTACATACTAAACTAACTATGGAAAACTCAGAACAGCAAAACACAGTTCCAGCCCCACAATTCAGACCGCCCGGATGCGGAGTTTTACTGCTTTTAATTGTGGTAGTTTTGTTAACAATCTCGTATTTTAAATGCGAAGCGCCGGTAAAAATTGAAAATCAAGAAATTGTAGATGTAAGTCCAACCGTGATTAAACAGTTACAAATTCGTAAAGAATGGTGTTTCAGAGAAATTGCAATGGAGGAAACTTCTGAAATTAAAGGAATTACGGGAAGCCTTCTGAAAAGATATTACGGTGTGATGCGTCTTGGTGTAAAATTGGATTCGATAAACGAAAATTACGTACAATTCTATAAAAACGAACAAGTTTTAACGATTCAACTTCCTAAAATTGAGGTACTTGACGATAATTTTATCGATGAAACAAAAACCGAAACTTTAGTTGAAAATGCTTGGACAAAATTTAATAACGAGGAATTGAAACGATGTTTCAACCAAGCAAAACGTAAAATGATTGAAAATAATTTTACAACAAAAAATATAGAACTTGCTGAAGATCAAGGTAAAACAGAAATTAAAAGACTTGTAAAATCATCAGGATATTCAGGAAAAATTGAAGTAGAATTTATAAAATAGAAAAGTTGCATTGTTATCTTTGTCACAAAAAATAAAGTCATGACAATCAGCAAAATAAAACACAATTCCCGAATCGCGATAACTTCGCAATTTTTCTTGATGGGATTATTATTTTCTACAATAATTTCCAGATTTCCCGCATTGAAAGAAATTTACAATCTTTCGATGTCAGAACTAAGTCTTGTACCATTTGCGATGTCGGGTGGCGCGTTGTTGAGTATGCCGTTATGTGTTTATTTATCAAGTAGATACGGAAGTCGTAAAGTCGGATTATTTTGTTTCGCTCAATGCTTGTGGTTAAGTGCAATTGTATTAATGCCAAACAAAACTTGCCTATACATTGCAGCCATGCTTTACGGTTCACTCATGCAACTCGCAGATATCGGCATGAATGGCAACTCAATATTGGTGGAAAAAGCGTACAAACGACCGATTTTAGGATTTTTTCATTCCGCTTTTTACTTTGGAGTTGCTACGGGAGGTGCAATTAGTATCATTACAATGGTAACGGGTATTTCGATTATTGTACATTATATCGCAACTTCAATTGTAGGCGTAATTTGGTTTTGGTTCAATCACATTTTTTATTTGCACGAAACTCCTGAAAAAACTTCCGAAAACAAAAAATTCAAAATCATGTTGCCGAAAGGAATTTTGCTGTTGATTGCGTTTGTAGCATTTTGCGGCAGAATAATCGAAGGCAGCATTTCGGATTGGAGTACAGTTTACATGAAAACCATGATTGAATTAACAGAGATGTATTCGCCTGTGGGACTGATAGTTTACGCGCTTTTCATTGCCTTCGGGAGACTATTTACGGACACAATTAGAAAACATTTCAGCGATATAAATATTATCTTGGGCTGCGGCGTTGTTACGGGAATAGGACTTTTAGTAATGATAAGCGGAACAAATGTCTATCTTGCAATTACAGGATTATTGATTTCCGGATTTGGATTAAGTTGCTTTGTACCAGTAATTTACACGCTTGCCGGAAATCAAAAAGATGTAAATCCCGGATTGGGAATTGCGATGGTAAACACTGTTTCGGGAACAGGATTTTTGTTTGGACCGTCTGTAATAGGCTTTATAGCAGAGCATTACAATTTACGAGTATCTTTTATGTATGTTTTGGCTGTTACAATGATTATGATATTTTTAGCAAGTTTAGTAAAAAAAAAGTCAGAAATATCAAATAATTAGATTACCTTTGGCAATCTAATATATTACTTAATATGAAAAGCAAAAAACTAAAAAAGATCTTAGTTACCACACTTACTGTATGCGGTGCATTAAGTGCTGAGGCACAGCAACTTCCTGTGCAATCTACCAATCCTGACATCACACAGGAAAACCGCGAGAAAATGCACATTACATGGTTTCCTTACGATGATTTAAATAAAGCGTTGGAAGATAACGAACAATCAAGTTACTACATGTCACTAAACGGCACATGGAAATTCTTGTTTTGTGAAAATCCCGGCAAATGTCCGGAAGGTTTTGAAAATCAAAATTTTGACGACAGCAAATGGGGCACAATTCCGGTGCCGGGCGATTGGCAACTCAACGGATACGGTTATCCGATTTACACAAATGTAATTTACGATTTTTCTTACAATCCGCAACCTCCGACTGTACCTTTTGAAAACAACTGGACAGGTCTTTACCGTAAAGAATTTGAACTTCCGGAATCATTTAAAGATCAAGAAGTTGTATTGCAAATTGGCGGCGCAAGAAGTGCAGTTTTTGTATATGTAAACGGAAAATATACAGGCTATTCGGAAGATTCAAAACTTGCTTGCGAATTTGATATTACAAAATATCTTCAAAAAGGTAAAAACGTATTGTCATTCAAGATTTTGCGTTGGACAGACGCTTCTTACGTAGAAGATCAGGACTTTTTCAGACTCAACGGAATAGAGCGCGATGTTTACTTGTACGCACGCCCTAAAACACACTTGACAAATGTAAAGGTTATAGCAACAACAGAAGATTTGAAAAACGGTGCTGTAACTTGCGATTTCGATATCAAAAACAACGATTCAAAAGCAGCAGAACCAACAATCAAAGCTTCACTTTATGACAACGGTAATTTGATTACAACAGAATCATTAAAAGTAAACAAAATAGCAGCAAACAAATCTGCATTGCAAACTATAAAGTTGAATGTCAACAACATCCATCTTTGGTCTGGCGAAGATCCGTACCTTTATAAATTGGTAGTGGAAATGCAAGGTCAAAAGAAACAAATTATGTCGTTTGACATCGGATTCAGAAAAGTAGAAATCAAAGACGGCGTTTTGCTTGTAAACGGTAAAAAAATCATAATAAAAGGTGTAAACCGTCACGAACATGATCAATTTACAGGTCACGTAATTACCAGAGAATCAATGCTGAACGATATTTTGATTATGAAAAGCAACAATATCAATGCAGTGAGAACTTGTCACTATCCAAACGATCCGTATTGGTACAAATTGTGCGACAAACTTGGCATTTATCTCGTGGACGAAGCAAACGTGGAAAGTCACGGAATGGGTTACGGCGACAAAACTCTGGCTAAAAACGAAAGTTATGCGCGTCCTCACATGGAACGCGTTATGAGAATGGCAATTAGAGATATCAACCATCCTTCGGTAATTATTTGGAGTTTGGGCAACGAAGCCGGCAACGGTCCAAATTTTGTTAACGCTTACGATTCACTAAAAGCTTACGACAAAACCCGTCCTATACAATACGAACGTGCTGAACAAGAGAGAAATACAGATATTATTTGTCCGATGTACGCATGGGATTACATGAAATATTACGGCAACGAAAAGCACGAAAGACCGATGATTCTTTGTGAATATGCTCATGCAATGGGCAATAGCGTCGGCGGTTTTGATGAATATTTATACTTTTTTAAAAATAGTTACCAATTGCAAGGCGGATTTATTTGGGACTGGGTAGACCAAGGAATTTCCAAAGAAGCCGGCAACCAGACTTATTGGGGCTGGGGCGGCGATTGGGGTCCAAATGATGTACCGTCTGACCATAATTTCTGTATGAACGGTATCGTAAATCCGGACAGAAGTGCGCATCCGTCGCTTTTACAAGTAAAATACAATTATCAAAATATTGATACTAAGCTTGTTGGCAACAAAATCGAAATCAAAAATAATTACATGTTTTCTGATTTGAGCAATTTTAAAATTAAATACGAAATCAGCGAAAACGGTGAAATTATCAAAAGTTCCGAAATGGATTGTCCTGCTGTAAAAGCCGGTGAAAGTCAGCAAGTTGAAATAAAAGAATTAAGCCAAATAAACCAAGTTTACGGCAAAGAATATTTCTTGAATGTTTATTATATCACAAAAGCGGATACCAAAAACGGACTTTTCAAGAATACAGAACTTGCAAAAGAACAAATGATAATTGCAAACAAGGCTTCTAAACCTGAAGTTGCAAAAACAAAAGTTGACAAAACTAAAATTAAAATTGCAAAAACAGACAATGAAACTGTAATTACAGCAAAAAATTTGACAATCGGTTTCGACAACAAAAACGGTTTTGTTAACAAAATAGAACTCAACAACAGCGGTAAAAACATCTTGAAATCACCGGTAAAACCGAATTTTTGGCGTGCTCCAACCGATAATGATTTTGGTAACAGAATGGATAAACGTTGCGAAAATTGGAAGAAAGATTGCGCCGAAATGAAGGTAATTTCAATGGAAACTCAGAATTTGAAAACTTATTCTGTAACAACTGTAACATACTCATTACCAAATACAAACACAAATTTAACAGTTGAATACAAAATTCAAGGAAACGGAATTGTAGATGTTACAGAAAAGCTTTTAGTAAAAGAAAAGAAAGAAAAACCGGAATATTTGCCGCGTTTCGGATTTAACTTTTGGATTACAAAGGATTACAAATCAGTTGAATGGTTTGGACGCGGACCTCACGAAAATTATATCGACAGAAAAACTTCGGCATTCGTAGGAAAATATCATTCGGATCCGGAAGATTTGTATTACGCATATCCATCTCCGCAAGAAAATGGAAACCGTTGTGATACAAGAAGTTTAAAACTTTCTAATTCAAAAGAAACAATTGAATTTGTTTGCGAAAACAATGACAAACTTTTTGAATTTTCAGTTTTGCCATTTTCAATTGAGGATTTAACACAAAACGAGCGCGGAACAAAACACACAATTGATTTGCCGGCAAATGATTTCTACTCAGTAACAATTGATTACAAAAATCAAGGACTTGGCTGTATAGATTCATGGGGCGCAATGCCATTGAAAGAATATCTGATTCCGGTAGAAAATATCGAATTTAAATTCAGATTTCAAGTAAAATAATTTTTTTTTGACTGAGCCGTGAATTATCACGGCTCATTTTTTTTCAATAACTTCAAAATAATCAGGATATTTTTCTGAAAGTTTTATAATTACCGTATCACCGTCTTCGTATTGGTCGTAAACTCTTTTTTGGAGAATTTCTCTTTCTAAAAAAACATTTTTTCCGGTTTCATCGGTGAATTTCACATTGAAAAAATAGTGTATACGATGTTTTCCAAATTCTGTTTTTTGGTTAAAATACTTGTAAAGAATTGCAGTTTGTAAATGTGATTCATTATCAAACTTTTCTGCAAATTTGTCACTACCAAGAAAACAAGAAACGTAAAAAATTATAACTAAGAAAATACCAATAACCCATTTATTAAATTTTCTATTAGCTGAAAAAAATTCCGGACAAAAAACTGCAAAATAAACAGCACAAACAAATAAATTTGACATACATGCTATTCCGAAATTCCGACCCGTCCAATCACCGTTTGCCGACATCAAAAAGTAATTAATTACAGCCAACACAAAGCCCAATAAAAGAGGATAAATCCAATATTTTAAAAATGATTTTTTCTTATCCATACAATTTAAAAGTGTTTAATTGTAAAAAATGTTAAAAAATTAAAGGCACTGCAATTTCAATTACAATGCCTTTAGTTTTATAAATACAAAATACTTATTTTAAAGCATTTTTGAAATAAGCATATCTTCAGTAAGACCTTCGGCCTCAGCTTGATAATTTCTGACAATACGATGACGCAAAACCGGCAACGCAACAGCTTTAACATCCTCAATATCAGGAGAATACTTACCGTGAAGAAGTGCATAAGTTTTAGCACCGATTACAAGATATTGTGACGCACGAGGACCGGCACCCCAGTTGAGATATTTGTTTGCCAACGGATCGGCATTTGCTGTATTCGGACGTGTTTTTGCAACAAGAGTAACAGCATATTTTACAACATTGTCAGCAACAGGAGCACGTTTGATAAGCTCACGAAAATAGATAATTTCTTCAGCAGAAATTACTTTTTGAGTTTCAACAACAATATCTTTTGTAGTATTCTTAACAATTGTAATCTCGTCTTCCAACTGCGGATAATCAAGAATTACATTAAACATAAAACGGTCTAACTGAGCTTCCGGCAAAGGATACGTACCTTCCTGTTCTACAGGGTTTTGAGTAGCCAAAACAAAAAACGGTTCATCCAATTTGTAATTATTACCGGAAACCGTAACAGTGTGCTCCTGCATCGCCTCAAGCAAAGCGGATTGAGTCTTCGGAGGAGTACGGTTGATTTCGTCGGCAAGAATGATATTCGCGAAAACCGGACCTTTTACAAACTTGAATTGCTTGTTTTCGTCCAAAATCTCAGAACCGGTGATATCGCTCGGCATAAGGTCAGGAGTAAACTGAATACGCTTGTATTTGAGGTCAAGTGCCTTAGCTATTGTATTGACAAGCAATGTTTTAGCCAGTCCCGGAACACCAACCAAAAGGCAATGTCCGCCGGCAAACATCACGGTAAGAACTTGTTCGATAATTTCTTTTTGACCGAAAACTACTTTACCGATTTCGCTAATCATTTTATCGTGCTTGATTTTCAAATCGTCAGCAGCTTCTACGTCGTTATTGTATTGTTTCATAGTATGATTATTTTTTTATTTCAGTGTGCAACCAACCATCGTATTCAAAAGGACAAGTTTTGTATGATTTGTCAATTTTGATATAAGTTGATTTAGATTTTTCTGCAATCCATTTGTCGTATGCTTTTTTATATTTTTCGTTCAAAGCCATATCCTGAATGTCCTGATAATCAGTTTCAATTGTAGCCTGATGCGGCAAAACTTTGGATTTTACATAAAGGATTTTGTAAACAGTATTTCCCTTATCATCATAAGTTTCAAAAGGTTTTGAAAACTGACCGGCTTCAAGATTTTTGATTGCGTAATAATTTACCGGATATATCTCATCCACAGTAAATTTTGCATTGCCGGAATACGGATTTACAACCAAACCGCCATTTTTAGAAGTTTTGGAATCTTCGGAAAACAATTTGGCAGCATCATCAAAAGTATACTTTTTGTCAACAAGACCGTTGTAAATTGTATCAATCTTTTGTTTCGCTTTTGTTTTGGCTTCAAAAGTGAATTTCGGTTTCATCAAAATATGTCGAACATTGATGCGTTCTCCCTTTCTATCAATAAGTTGAATGATATGATAACCGAAATCAGACTTAACAACATCGGAAATTGAATCTTTTTTCAGCGCAAAAGCCGCAGTTGCAAATTCCGGAACAAGTTCACTACGCGACATCATTCCAAGCTCGCCGCCTTTGGGTGAAGAACCCGGATCTTCAGAATACAAAATCGCTTTTGTCTCGAAAAGTGCGCCTTCGTTTAGTACTTCGTTTTTAATTTTCAACAAACGTTGTTTTACTTCGTCAATATCTTTTTTTGAAATTTCAGGATAAATTACAATTTGCTGCATCTCAAGAGTCAAGTCAATAAGCGGCAAAGAATCTTTTGGTAACTTTTTGTAAAAATTGTTAACCTCAGAAGGCGAAACTTTTATATCGCTTGTAATTTGATTGCGTTCACGTTGAGAAAGTAATTGATCTTCAGTAACATCACGCAAATCTTCCTTGATTTCAGCCAAAGGCTTATTGAAATATTCTTCCACCTTTTCAAGTCCGCCCAACTGGTCGATAAAACCTTGCAAACGGTTTTGAATTTCGGCATCCACTTCCTTTTCAGAAACCTCCAAAGAGTCGATTTGTGCCTGAGTGACAAGGAGTTTCTGATAAAGCATATCTTCGTAAATCTTACATTTTCCGGCAGATTGATTTCTGACTTTTGCCTGAAGATACTGAGCTTCGATTGCAGATTCAAGAATAATTTTATTGCCAACTATACCAACCACTTTGTCAACCACAACGGTATCAGTTTTTGGAGCGGCATATATGTTTTCACGGTTTACAATTTCCTGACCAACAGCGTATTGACCAGCAAATATCAACGGAAATAATAATCCAATTGAAGCCTTTTTAGATCTATTCATTTTTGTCATCTTGTTGTTTTGAACTGAAATATTCAAGATTGCCGCTGTTAACAGCATTGTCGTAAATATTTTGTTCCAATTCTGTTATTAATTTAGTAGTACGTTTGTTAGTTAAAGTTCTGGAAATAGTATATTTTGCCATCTCAAAAGGCATAACACCGCCCGTCGGAATAGAATTTCTAATTTTCAGCAAGTAAACAAACTCTGAATCAGAAAGTTTAATTACGCCGTGAGATTTTACCATATCATTTTTTTCGCTGATTTGTTCCGGCAAATTACGAGCTGCCTCAGCCAAAGTTATCCAACGGGATTCAAAATTATCAAATCTTGTAGCTTTCAACTTACAAAATTCCAACAATTCCAAAGAGTCAGACTCGTTATGAAAATCAAGAAGTTTACGAATTGTTCTCACATAATCGTCATTATTTAGCGAAACCTGTACAAAAATTGCTTGAACAATTGTATTATTCAATTTGAAATCGTCAGGGTGAGAATTATAATATTCCAACGCTTGCTCTTCGGTAACAACTGTATCGAGATTTTGAGCGATAAATTCGTCTTTATACTTGTAAGTCAACAAGTTGTTACGATATTCTTCCAATCTTTTTTCAACATCTTTTTGTTCCGGACTAAGATAAAGTTCAGCTTTTTTAATCATAAGTTGCTGACGAGCCCAAACATTGATGTAACTGCTTACGATTTTTGCACTGTCAGCTTTGGAAGCTCCTTTTGGAACCAAATCACCCAAATCTTCGTAATAAAGATAACTATCGTAAACCCGCACCAAAGGTGTTTTGTTATTTAAATTGTCAGTGGCTGAGCATGACATCAACAAAGATGATGCTGCAACCGCACTAAAAAATATGTGTTTTAAAGTTTTCATTCTGATTAAAATAAATTTTTGATAATAGTTTCAGCTTCAGGTAAAATAACTAAATTATACTTTGTTCTAAGTTTTGATTTATAATTTTGTTTCATTATCTTCAAATATAACGGCGCAACCAATGGGAAAATATCTTCCTTTGAAAATTCTTCGGGATATTTTACAACATCAACAATAGCGTAAATATTCTTGTCAGGAAAATCAATTACACGATTGTTTGAAATTTTGTACTCTCCTGAATCAAAGCCTTTTATAATTTTATCTGCTAAATCATAATCACCAATATAAAAAGTATCGGCTTTCATGGTTTTCAAAATTTGCGTATCAAAATTATAGTTTTTGTCCTCCAGCAAAGCGCTGACAAATTTAGTAGCTTTTTTGCGATTCTTGTCTGTTAAATAATCATAAAAACGGATGTACAACACGTGATTGCTTTTCAAAGTCATCGATGATTCTTTGTAGAAATTATAAACTTTGTTGACATCGGATGCATTCTTCTGAAACTTCTGAAATTTTTCGTTCAAATTATACAATTCTACTTGCTTGAAATGCTCCATTTGTGATTTGTAAACTTTGTCATTATTGAGTGACGAAGCTATAATTTCTGTTAACAACGAAGAAACTAAATCATTGTATTTTTCTGAAAGATAGTTCTTTATAGAGTTGTACGGAACAGGAGTCTGTGTATTGTAAACATAGTTAACAAAATCAGACAATGTGTATTCTTTGCCTGCCAATGAGAAAAGTTTTGAAGTATAATGACCGAGATATCCGGGCTGCCATTCTGCACGGTAAATAGCTGAATCCGGAAACAATTTGTAAAGCGGGCGCAGGTCCGAAAATTTTTGATATCCGGACGCCTCTTTTACTGAATCCATAAAATTGTTGAAACAATATTTGAAACGGTCAGTTCCGTAAAATTTGTTTTTAACATCTTGTTTGTAATTGTCGTCAAAAACCTGTAATTCAGTATTTTCTACTTTCAGGATACAGAAAAAATAATTGGTTTCGATTACGATGGAATGTTTGTAAGTGCCTTCGCAAGTTGACAATTTTGTAGAAAATGTTTTATAAGCATCTTTCAACGGCATTGTTTGACTAACAAACGGATACTCAGAATATTTCTGTTGTAGTGCAGAAAAATTAGCACCGTTGTTCAACTGTTTGAAAATATCGTTGAAAAGATTGCGGATAGAATCGTTGTACTGCCAAAATCTGTTTTTAGATTTCAGAATTGCACTTACTGTAACATCCGAAACTGCCTGACGACGACCCTCCACTTTTATAATATAGTAAAAGTCACCACTACGAATTGGCATCGAAATTTCTGACGATGAATAATTGTTAATGATGTAATTTTCAGCTTCGTAGCCTACACCAAAATCGATAGGAGCCACCCAGCCGAAATGTCCGCCGTTGAAATTTGCTGAAGGTTCGTCAGAGATTTGACGGGCAGCTCTTGCAAAAGCCTGACCGTTGAGAATACGAGATCTCGCCGCAGAAATTTTTTTGTAAGCAGGAAGAGTGTCTGCTTTGGAATTATCAGAAATATTTACACGAATATAACTAAGTTTGTACTGATACTTAGATCTTTCCAAAGCTTCCTGATAAAATTTTACAGCTTCTTTTGATTTAACAACGTGATCAATAATAAGATAATTGTTGTAATAATTCAAAGCATTTTTGTAAGCACTAACAGAATCCAGATGTCTGTTTTGAGCATCGTAAGCTTCTAATCTAAAATCAATAAAATCATTAAACAAGTCCCAAATGCCGGCAGTATCGGCGTTTGTCATAACATTTTGACATCCGGCTTTGAATTCGTCAGCGTATACTTTTTTACCATCAATAGTAAAAACCGCCTGCGCCTGTTGTGCGCGGGAATTCAAGCACATAGCCAAAAATACAAATAGGAAAATCAGTTTGTACATCTCAAAAAATTTTTCGGCAAAATTATTAAAAAAATATTATCTTTGCAAAAGTTAAAATCAGACTACCAAATTTTAGTTACCTTTGTACTCAAAATGAGTATCTACAGCGACATATTAAAAAAGTATTGGGGATATGACTCGTTTCGTCCGCTACAAGAAGATATAATCCGCTCAGTAGCAGACGATAACAAGGATACCTTAGGGCTTTTACCAACAGGTGGCGGCAAGAGTATAATCTTTCAAGTACCGGCACTTGCCAAGGATGGTGTGTGCATTGTAATAACGCCGCTGATAGCTCTCATGAAAGACCAAGTAGAAAATCTGAAACGCAGAAATATCAGAGCTTCAGCCGTTTACTCCGGAATGACAGTACAAGAAATTCAAAACGCATTTGACTCGTGCATTTTTGGTGAAACAAAATTTTTGTACATGTCGCCCGAACGCTTAGGAACCGATCTTTTCATGGAAAAACTTAAGCAAATAAAAGTAAGCATTTTGGCAATCGACGAGGCTCACTGCATTTCGCAATGGGGTTATGATTTTAGACCTTCATACTTGAAAATCGCAGAGATACGGGATTTTTTGCCGGGCGTACCGGTGCTTGCCCTTACGGCTACAGCAACTCCCGAAGTGGCTGACGATATTCAAGAAAAATTAAAATTCAAGGAGAAAAATTTATTCAAAAAAAGTTTTGCGAGGAAAAATCTTATCTACATCGTAAGAAATGTAAAAGACAAAGAAAGTTACATGCTAAGGATTCTCAACTCGCAACCCGGCACAGGAATAGTTTATGTAAGAAACCGAAAACGTACACGCGAAACCGCTGAATTTCTGCAAAAAAACAATATTTCAGCTGAATATTTTCATGCCGGTCTTACTCAAGCTTTTAAAGATTTTAGACAAGAACAATGGAAAAATGGTAAAACCCGTGTAATTTGTTCTACAAATGCGTTTGGAATGGGAATCGACAAGCCGGACGTAAGAGTTGTGATACATCTTGACTTGCCGGATTCAATAGAAGCTTATTTTCAGGAAGCAGGACGCGCCGGAAGAGATGAGCAAAAGGCTTACGCTGTATTACTTTACAACGAAACCGATATCTCGAACCTCAGACGAAAACTTACGACTTCGTTCCCTGAAAAAAACTATATCAAGCAGGTTTACAAAGCGTTAGGAAACTATTTTCAGATTCCGATTGGCACGGCTGAAGGCAAGATGTTCGGTTTTAAACTTTATAATTTTGCTCAGCAATATAGTTTCAATCAACTTCAAGTAATGAATGCTCTGAAGATTTTACAGCGTAACGGATATATCGAAACTACTGATGAAGTATTTTCAAAAGCAAAAGTGATGTTTGTAATTGACAGAGATGATTTGTACAAGTTTCAAGTAGCAAATGCAAAATTTGATTACTTTATAAAATTGTTGTTGAGAGGTTACGAAGGAATTTTTGGTAATTATGTGGAAATCGACGAGGAAGCCATTGCGAGAAAAGAGAAATGTAATGTTGATTTGATTTACGCATATCTCAACAAATTATCACAAATGAATATAATTTCGTATATTCCACAGCGTAATACACCGTATTTGATTTACACATTGCCACGTGTAGACGAAAAAAATATAATTATAAAACCGGAAACATACGAATTGTTGAAAGAAAAATACGAAACCAGAATAAATGCAATGATAAAATATTGTCTTAACGGAGAAATTTGCCGTTCAAGACAACTGATTTCATATTTTGGCGAAGACGATTCAGAAGACTGTCAGGAATGTGATGTTTGTCATGCAAAGAAAGCAAATACAATTGATTCTGTGGATTTTGACTCGATTTTTGATGCAATTTATCAAACGATAAAAGCCGAACCGTGTGACAACGATACATTACATGTAAAAATGTCAAAATATAACACAATACATATTGACAAAGTTTTGCAACAGATGTCAAATGACGGTATCATAGCAGTAAATGATGAAATGAAATACTATTTGTCGGATACTGAAGAATAAAAACACAATCAAAATAAAAAGAAAACAAAAATAATTAACATAAAAAATATGACAAAAAAAAACATCGTAATTACAGGAGGAGCCGGTTTCATTGGAAGCCACGTAGTAAGATTGTTTGTTAACAAATATTCTGATTATAAGATAATTAATCTCGATAAGTTGACATACGCCGGTAATCTCGCAAATCTAAAAGATATCGAAAACAAACCTAATTACAAGTTTGTTAAAATGGACATCTGCGATTTCGACAATTTTTACAAACTTATGCAAGATGAAAAAATTGACGGCATTATCCATTTGGCAGCCGAATCTCATGTTGACCGCTCAATAAAAGATCCGTTTACTTTTGCAAAAACAAATGTAATGGGCACGTTGTCACTTTTGCAAGCAGCAAAATTGTATTGGGAATCACTTCCGGAAAAATATGAAGGCAAGAGATTTTACCATATCTCTACCGATGAAGTTTACGGAGCATTGCAAATGACTAATCCTGAAGGTGTTGAACCTCCATTCACAACTACTGCGTCATCAAAAGAACATCACTTGGCGTATGGTACGGAATTCTTTTTGGAAACTACAAAGTACAATCCGCATTCACCATACAGCGCGTCAAAAGCAAGTAGCGACCATTTTGTGAGGGCTTTTCATGATACTTACGGATTGCCGACAATTGTTACAAACTGTTCAAACAATTACGGTCCATACCAATTTCCTGAAAAACTTATTCCGTTGTTTATCAACAATATACGTCACAAGAAACCACTTCCGGTTTACGGCAAAGGCGAGAATGTAAGAGACTGGCTTTTTGTGGAAGACCATGCAAGAGCAATCGATTTGATTTTCCATAAAGGCAATGTTGCTGACACTTATAATATTGGCGGTTTCAACGAATGGAAAAATATTGATATTATAAAAGTGGTAATCAAAACTGTTGACCGTTTGCTCGGACGTGCTGAAGGTGAGGATCTTAACTTGATAACTTATGTAAAAGACAGAGCCGGTCATGACATGCGATACGCAATCGATTCGTCAAAACTTCAGAAGGAACTCGGTTGGGAACCGTCGCTTCAGTTTGAAGAAGGTATCGAAAAAACTGTAAAATGGTACCTCAACAATCAAGAATGGATGGACAACATCACAAGCGGTGAATACGAAAAGTATTACGAATCGATGTATGCTAACCGATAAAATAATATTGTTAACAAAAAAAATATAAAATGAATATCCTTGTAACAGGAGCTAACGGTCAGTTAGGCAACGAGATGCGAATTGTCAGCAAAAAATCAGCTGACAATTTCATATTCTCAGATATCAATCAGCCGGAAGGTTTTGAAACTGAAATTTTGGATATTACAAATCTCGAATCAATAAGAGAAATTGTAAAAACAAGAAAAATAAACTGTATAGTAAACTGTGCAGCTTGGACCAACGTTGACGGAGCAGAAACTCAAGAGCCTCTGGTAGAAAAACTAAATGCTGATGCACCTGAAAATCTGGCAATTGCAATGAAAGAGGTTGACGGTTTGTTGATTCAGATAAGTACCGATTACGTATTTGGCAAAGAACCGTACAATACACCTTGTCGCGAAGACCAAAAAGGCACACCTACAGGAGTTTACGGTTTGACGAAACTACACGGCGAACAAAAAATTCATGCGACCGGTTGTAAAAATGTAATCATAAGAACGGCATGGCTTTATTCTGAGTTTGGCAAGAATTTTTGTAAAACCATGGTAAATCTCACAGCAACCAAACCGCAATTAAAAGTTGTATTTGACCAAGCAGGCACGCCGACATACGCACTTGATCTTGCAAATGCGATTTTAAAAGTGTTGGAAGATTACAATAAAAACACAGCAAATTTCAGTAAAACAGGAATTTATCATTTCAGCGACGAAGGCGTATGTTCATGGTATGATTTTACAAAAATGATACAAGAATACACCGGGCAAACAAGTTGTGATGTGCAACCATGTCACAGCAACGAATTTCCGTCGCCGGTAACAAGACCTTCATATTCAGTATTTGACAAGACAAAAATAAAAGAGACATTCGGTATAAAAATTCCGTATTGGACTGATAGTTTGAAAGTTTGTTTGAAGAATATGGGAAAAATGAAATAAAATAAAACGCCTGAAAGAATAATTCTTTTAGGCGTTTTTTATAAAAATAAATAAAAATGCGATAAATATTTAATTGATAATAAACGAATTAAAAAAAACATAAAAAAAATTATTGATTTTTATAGCATAAATTCAAAAAATAAACGTTATCTTTGTGATGAATTTTGAAATTAAGAGAATCTGTGGAATTCAGAGTTCTATACGGACGATCCTAATCTATAAATTCCTTTCGTACAAATAGTTAGTAAAATCTCTGTTGAAGGCTATAATTCAGCAGGGGGAAAGAAGATAGTATAAATATGAAAAATTAGGATTGAGAAAAGGATAGAATTTAGAAAAAAAGAGTAAAAATACTACATTTAGTATATATTATAAAATTCATTTACGAAATGAGAAGTAAATGAATAAACATATATAGAAAAAGGAAATAAAATGGAAAACAATATAATCACCGTTACATCTCCATTACTCCCCGACCTTGGCGAGTTTGAAAAATATCTCGAAGACATTTGGGACAGGAAGTGGATTACCAACAACGGCTATTACCACAAACAACTTGAAAGTGCACTTGCAGAATACCTCAAAGTGCCATACATCAGTTTGTTTACCAACGGAACATTGCCATTGATTACAGCACTGCAGGCGTTGAGGATTACCGGCGAAGTGATAACAACTCCTTATAGTTTTGTGGCAACTACACATGCACTTTGGTGGAACGGAATCAAGCCTGTTTTCGTTGACATCGACCCCGCAACCGGCAATATAGACCCTGAAAAAATAGAAGCAGCCATCACGCCAAAAACCACTGCAATAATGCCCGTCCACGTTTATGGCAAACCTTGTAAAACCAAAGAGATTCAGGAGATTGCTGATAAATATGGTCTAAAAATTATTTATGATGCAGCTCACGCTTTTGGTGTAGAAGTTGACGGCAAAAGCATTCTGAACGAAGGCGATATGTCAACTCTCAGTTTCCATGCCACGAAGGTTTTCAACACGATAGAAGGCGGTGCGATGGTGATGCACGACGAAAAAACGAAAAAGCGCATCGACTACCTCAAAAACTTCGGCTTTGCCGGAGAAACGGAAGTCATCGCCCCGGGCATCAATTCAAAGATGGACGAAATGCGTTCTGCATACGGTCTTGTAAATCTCAAACAAGTTGACAAGGCAATAGAGTCGCGCCGACAGGTCGCAATAAAATATCGCGCCGCACTGCACAATGTGGAGGGCATAACATTCTTTGATGATATGCCGGGCGTAAGGCACAACTACTCATATTTTCCGATTTTCGTCGATGCCGAAAAATACGGCATGACCCGCGACGAACTTTATGCAAAAATGAAGTCGCAGAATGTTTTGGGTCGCCGATACTTCTATCCGCTCATCAGCGAGTTCACCACATACCGTGGATTGGAATCCGCTAATAGAGAAAATCTTCCAAACGCTCACAAGATGGCGGATTCGGTGATTTGCCTGCCGATGTATGCAGGGCTGACGGATGAAGATGTAGAGAGGGGGATAAAAACAATTATAAAATAAGAATCTGAAGATGATTGAACCGTCAATTATTTCTCAAAGCGTAAAGCCATCGTTGACAAGGAAATTGTTCAATATGGCAAAGCAATACAACGACGTTATTGATTTTACATTAGGCGACCCTGACGTCCCAACACCCAAAGCAGTTCAAAATGCAGGTTGTGCCGCTATTATGGCTGGTAAAACAAGATACTCGCAAAATGCAGGGCTACTGCCGTTGAGACAAACTATCAGCAATTATTATTCTGATAAAGAAGGATTGTTTTACAACGCTGACAACGAAATTATTGTTACCGTAGGTGCAATGGAGGGTCTTTATCTTGCATTGCTGTCGTTGATTAATCCCGGCGACGAGGTAATTATTCCTGCGCCGTATTATGTCAATTACGCTCAAATGGTTTATATGTGTCATGGCAAACCTATTATCATTGACAATCCTGACGCCGATGAGTTGAGTTTTAATATTGAGGACATCGAAAAAGCTGTTACAGATAAAACTAAACTAATAATTATCAACACCCCGTCAAATCCAACAGGTAAAATTATCTCTTGGAACAAAATAACAGCAATCGCAGAAATTGCTAAAAAAAATGATTTGTTGGTCATAGCAGACGAAGTTTATAAGTGCTTGATTTACGACAACCAACAATTTAGAAGCATTGTTACAATTGACGGAATGAGGGAGCGCTCAATACTTGTCAACAGTCTATCCAAAGAGTTTTGTATGACAGGTTGGCGCATTGGTTATGTTCTTGCACCCAAAATCGTTGTAGAAACAATGACCAAACTACAAGAAAACGTCTGTGCTTGTGCTCCACTGCCATCGCAATATGCTGCAATTGAGGCGTTGAGCGGCAAGGATTATTCGTCGCAAATGAAAGAAATTTTCAGAAGCAGACGAGATGTATTGGTAAATGGAATCAATGGTATTAAAGGCTTGTCGTGTAACGTTCCCGAAGCTACATTTTACCTTATGGTAAATATTTCGCAAACAGGTATGAAGTCTGAGGAGTTTGCCGTGGAGTTACTAAAAAATGCTCACGTTGCACTCGTTCCGGGCATTACATACGGTAATAGTTGCGACAAGTATGTTAGAATTGCCTTTACACTTGACGAAAAAAAAATCGTGGAGGGCATAAGCAGAATCAAAAAATTTGTAGAAAGTTTATGAAACGACTTTTGATGCTTGGCGGCTCGCTATATCAAACTTACGCAATCATGGCAGCCGTTGAAATGGGATATTATGTCATTACTTGCGATTATTTGCCCGACAATCCCGGACATAAATTTGCACACGAATATTACAATGTGAGCACCACCGACAAAAATGCTGTATTAGAACTTGCCAAGCAGCTCAAAGTAGACGGCATTGTGGCATACGCCTCTGATCCTGCGGCACCGACTGCGGCCTTCGTCGCTGAAAAGTTAGGTCTGCCAACAAGTCCGTACAAGTCTGTTGAAATATTGTCCAAAAAGCATTTGTTCAGAAAGTATCTCGCAGAACACGGATTCAATGTGCCAAAGGCAAAATCATACACTACATTTGAAGATGCCGAAAAAGACATCGACAAATTCCATCTGCCTGTAATGGTGAAACCCGTGGATTCATCCGGCAGTAAAGGTATCAACAAACTTACAGACAAATCTCAGTTAAAGGCTTTTGTTGAAGATGCATTGTCTTATTCTCGTGATAAAATTTTCTTGATAGAGGAATTTATTGTCAAAAACGGACCACAGATTTCAGGCGATGCTTTTTCGGTAGATGGCAAGTTGGTTTTCCATTGTCTTGGCAACGAGTTTTACAGCAGCAAGACAGACAAGGATTTTGCTCCCCTTGGAGAGTGTTGGCCGTCAATAATGCCCCAAAAAGTCATTGATGATTTGACGGCAGATTTGCAGCGACTCATCACTTCGCTTGATATGAAATCTACTGCATATAATGTGGAGGCGATATACGGCACAGACGATAAGATTTATATTCTTGAACTTGGCGCAAGAAGTGGCGGAAGCCTTATACCGCAGGTTACCAAGTATGCGACAGGTGTAGATATGGTGCCGTATGTGATAAAGGCAGCCGCAGGAGACGATTGTTCAGATCTGAAAATGCAACCCGTAAAAGGGTTTTGGTCTAACTATATGGTTCATGCCAATGCAACAGGTCAATACGACGGTATTGAGTTTGACGAAACATTCAAGACGAAGAATTATGTGGATTACGTTACCGACACAAAACCAGGCGACAATGTCCACAAATATCGCGATGCACAGGATTGTGTCGGAGAGTTGATTCTCAAATACGACAGCAATGAAGAAATGTTCCAAGTAATTGAGAGTATGGACAAGTATGTAAAAGTGAGAGTGAAATAGGAAAATGATTGAATACAACAACAATTCTATCGAAATAAGAAAAGTAACGACACCAAAAGAAATAGAGTATCTGTTGAAAAATTTTGATAAAGAGTTTACTAATAATTTAACTAAGCGAATCCCGAATCTAAAAGAATACGCAGTTAAATTGAGCAATAATTCTATCAACTTAGTGGCTATACACAATTCAGAAAAACTTGGATTTATATGTTTTTATTGTAATGACACAAAATTCCGAAAAGCGTATATATCACAATTATGTGTTTCAGAACTACATAGACGAAAAGGAATTGGCAATTATTTAATAAATGAGGCTATTAAATATTGTAACAATGAAGGCATGAATACATTGGATTTAGAAGTAGCAAAGTCCAACAATTCAGCTATCAATCTGTATAAACACAATGGTTTTATTGAGACAAAAGATAATCCGCAATTCAATAGTTTCTTAATGAGAAAAAAGATATGATGGATGTAATTTTTTCACAAAAAACATTTAGAACTAAAATTTAAAAAAATCGAACATGTTAAATTAATTTTTAATATTATATAATATGTTTATAACATTGGTTTTTTTTTTTGCAGTTACGAACGTTGGGGATAAAATATTGACAGATTGTACTCGATCGTTTATCGAACAATTAGGACATCAATGTCAAATATTAGATATTCAAGGAAGATGCATCATAAATGAAAGTGAAAATGAAAATGATAGATTAGCTAAAATAGAATTGTCCAAGGAAAGAAACTCAAATAAAAAACTCTTGGAGGATTACTACACAAATACATTAAAGCATAGTAATGCTGTAATTTTTGCAGGTGGTGCTATTTTAGACGTTATTTCTAAAGATATTGCAGAAAAAGTGTGGCAAATAACTAATATCGCTAATCAAATGAAAATACCTGTTGCATTTAATGCAGCCGGATTCTTTGGAAATAAATTTGATACGCCAAACGGTGATTTTATAAAAAAAGCATTACATTTACCAAATGTAATATGGATTTCGATAAGAGAACGAACTGATGATATAAAACGACTTTTAAATAATGACAAACAATTCTATAATTGCTGTGATACAGCAGTGTGGGCTAGTGAAATATATAGCGTTAAAAGAAATGCATCGTCTAAAATTATAGGAATTAATATAATTAACAATAAGGCATATAAATACAATTCAACATATAATATTCTAAATTTAGAAGAATTATATTGGGAAATTTATTGCAAAATAGAATCCGCAGGATATTCTTGTAATTTCTTTACAAATGGTGTAAATCGAGATTATGAATATGCACAGTCCATTTTAGATAAGTATGGTATAAATCAGAATAAACTTATCAATCTAAAAGAATCAAAAGAAGGGAAGTCATTTGTAAAAATGATATCTCAATTTGCACTAATAATAAGCTCTAGGCTTCATACGTCTATCTGTGCTTATTCTTTAAGAATCCCTTCATTATGTATTCCATGGGACGATAAAATGGTTTCATTTTATAAGAGTATAAAAAGGGAAAAATGGTTATTGAATACCCAAAACGTAAACGAGTTAGAAGAATTAATTAAAGGAGCAATAAATGAAAATTTAGATGATAATGAATACGATTCTTATAGAAAAAGTGTAAAAAATAATATCAAAAATTTGTGTAATAAATTAAAAACAGGAATATTATAAAAGGATAAGTATAATTGAATCAGCCAAATCCGTGGATTTTTTACAAAATAAAATTCCACGAGGTTGGTAGCAGCAACTCCATTGTGTCAAAGATGTGATGCAATTTATAAAAAAGTTAATTGGGAGATATGATATCTATAGTTTAATTAATAATTCAATTAAAAAATGTACGAAGAACTTGTAAACTATTGGCTAATGGAAAAGAAAAATGGGACTTGTACAAAGATGACGTGAGAATCGTTGTAAGACAAATGAAAAATTTCTTCCTCGATAAATTGGGTAAAGAACCGAGTATGCAAAAGATTCTTTTATGGGAAACAATAAGATTCTAAAAACAGGAAACATTGATTATTGCGTGTATCTGCAAATGGAATAGAAGAAGTAATAGCTCAATAATAACAATATATGTCATCATCATTAAAATCCAAAACCGTTTCTGGTGTCGGTTGGTCGGCTGCTGATTCATTTTTGGGACAAGGTGTAAGTTTCATCGTCGGATTGGTTTTGGCAAGGCTTTTGAGTCCATCAGAATACGGACTTATTGGCATCATCACAATCTTTACCACAATTCTTTCGGGTTTTGTTGACTGTGGATTTTCCAACTCATTGATAAGGAAAAAGGACACTTCCAACGACGATTACAACACAATGTTTATCGTCAATATGGCGATGAGTATGGCGATGTACGCCATACTTTTTGGCTGCGCACCGTGTATAGCGGATTTTTTTGAGCGAGAAGAACTAACATCGCTTACAAGGGTTACTGGCTTAATCCTAATAATTCAGGCACTTTCAATTGTCCAAAATACAATACTAACTAAAAGGATAGATTTCAAGACCAAGACAAAAGCATCGTTCATTGCCGCAGTTTCGAGCGGTGTCATTGGCATCACGATGGCTTACTGCGGTTTCGGCGTATGGTCATTGGTGGCGCAAATGATTGCAAACCAAGTGTTAAGCACCTTGTGTCTGTGGATTTTCAACAAATGGCTGCCTTTCTTTACGTTCAATAAAGAAAGTTTCGGATATATGTGGGGCTTCGGTTGGAAACTCATGCTTTCTGGACTTTTGGACAGGACGTGGGCACAACTTTATCAAACAGTTGTTGGAAAATGTTACACTCCTGAAACACTTGGTCAATATACAAGAGCGAAACAATATGCACAGATTTTTTCTCAAAACTTCACCTCAATAATTTCAAGGGTGACATACCCTGCATTAGCTGAAATTCAAGACGACAAAGAACGACTACGGGAAGGTTACCGCAAGATAATTAAACTTTCGATGTTTGTAACTGCTGTATGTATGTTCTCATTGGGAGCAATTTCAGAACCGTTGATTTATTGTTTAATAGGTGAAAAATGGCACCAGGCAGCAACATTTTTGCCGCTAATCTGTATCTCTATGTCAACATATCCTCTTCACGCAATCAATTTGAACTTGCTTAAAGTACAAGGTCGTAGCGACCTATTTTTAGTGCTTGAAATCATAAAGAAAGTCATAGCAATCGGACCTATTTGTCTAGGAATTTTTGTTGATATTTATTGGATGCTGGCTGGTAGCATTATTAGTAGTGTTATTTGCTTTTTCCTAAATTCACATTGGTCAGGAAAAATGATAGGCTATTCGTCGTGGATGCAACTCAAAGACATTGCGCCATCGTATTCAATAGCAGGCGTTATAGCGTTGTCGGTGTATTTCTTAAAATTTCTGCCGGTAACATATTGGATTATTCTTCCG
Organism: Bacteroidales bacterium; assembly: GCA_017541145.1. Taxonomy (GTDB): domain Bacteria; phylum Bacteroidota; class Bacteroidia; order Bacteroidales; family UBA3824; genus UBA3824. The sequence goes on from JAFXZT010000066.1 coordinate 48,389, forward strand.
TTACAAATTGCAGTTGGTGTCGGAGTGTTCTTCTTGATTTGCAATGCTCTTAAAATGCAGGAATATCAAGAAATAAAAGGAATAGCCACAACATATTTGAATAAAATAAAAAAGAAAAAATGTCTAATGAAATAAATATAAAAGAGGAAGTTAAGGAAGGTTCTGTGTATAAAGCATTAGGAAAGAAAAAAAGAGATTCAAATCTTGAACTTTTCAGAATTTTGACAATGTTGCTAATTGTAGCGCATCATTATGTTGTAAATTCAGGTTTGACCGCTCCCGACGGACCGATATTTGCAAATCAGCTTTCAACGGATTCAATTTTCCTATTGTTGACGGGCGCATGGGGCAAAATCGGAATTAATTGTTTTGTTTTGATAACGGGTTATTTTATGTGCAAATCAGAAATAACTTCAACAAAGTTTCTGAAATTAGTTTTAGAAATAATGTTTTACAAAATAGTTATCGGGTTGATTTTTATCTTATCTGATTATCAACCATTTGAGTGGAAAAGTTTTCTAAAATTATTTGTCCCTTTTATGTCGGTAAAACAAAACTTCGGCGGCTGTTTTATATTGTTTTTTCTTTTTATTCCTTTTTTGAATGTTTTAATACGAAACCTTGACGAAAAGAAGCACATTTATTTGTTGATATTGTGTTCGTTAACATACATTTTGTTTGGTACGATTCATAGAGTTGACATGAATTATGTTTCGTGGTTTATGGTTTTATACGTTATATCATCGTACCTCAGACTATACCCGAAAAAAATGATGACAAATCAATCGTTTTGTGGACTAATGTTTTTATTGACGATGTTTTTATCAGCATTAAGTGTTTTGGTTTGTGCTTGGTTGGGTGTTAAAATTGGGAAAAACGCACCATTCTTTTTTGTAACGGATTCTAATGCGTTTTTGGCGGTTTTGACGGGAGTATTTGCTTTCTTATTTTTCAAGAATATGAAACTCCCTTACAACAAGTTTATAAATGCCGTTGCATCTACAACATTCGGTGTTTTGCTAATTCACGCCAATAGTGACACGATGCGTCAATGGCTTTGGAAAGACACATTAGATAATGTTGGGCATTACGGTATGCCATTGTATGTAATCTGTTGTGTATTAGGAGTTTTTGCAGTTTGCTCTGTGATAGATTTTCTAAGAATAAAACTTATTGAAACACCGTTGTTCTACTTTTGGAACAAGAAATACGACTGCATTGCAGGTCATTTCAAGAGAAAAGAAGAAAAGATTTTTAAGAAAATAAAATCATAATGGATTCCAACTATACTTATATGGTCTGCACTAAATGTATGACCTTCAATCATCACGCATATATCGAAGATGCGATGAACGGATTTGTAATGCAGAAAACCGATTTCCCGTTTGTTTGCGTAATCGTTGATGATGCAAGTACCGATGGCGAACCAGAAGTTATAAAAAAATATTTTCAGACCAATTTTGATTTGACAGAAAATACTGAAACTGATGATTATGTGATGACTTTTGGTCAACATAAAACTAACAAAAATTGTTACTTTGCTGTTTTGTATTTAAAGTACAATCATTATTCTATCAAGAAAGATAAAACTCCGTATTATTCCAAATGGCAAGACAACAGCAAATATATTGCGCTTTGCGAGGGTGATGATTATTGGATTGCAGCGGAGAAGTTACAGAGGCAAGCAGATTTTTTAGAAAAGAATGAGGATTATGTTTTATGTCATACAGATTTTGAAGCAACTAAAAAAAGACATTTTCACTATAAAGAAATATATAAAGATGGGAATTATTTTCCATCAATGTTAAAAAAAAATTTTAGTATAGGAACTTTAACTGTAATGATTAGAACAGATTCCTATAAAAAAATCCCCAAATATTTTATAGGAAAAGGCTGGCCAATGACTGATAAACCATTATGGTATGAGCTAGCATATATAGGCAAATTTACATACATACCATTAATCACGGCAATGTATCGTATATTACAAGAATCTGCATCACATTCAAAAAATATTAAAAAACTAATTTATTTTAAAAATGCAGGATTAGAAATAAAAAGATTCTATGCTAAAAAATATGGAATCATGTTAAAAAATGATGGTTATACCCCTAATTACTACACAAATTTACTAAAATACGCATATGATCTAAAAGAATTTGATATAGCAAAAAAAATTTATCGAGAAGCAAGAAAAAAAAATTTATTATCTATAAAAGGATATATATACTATTGGGGAACTAAAAACAAATATTTAAGAAAAATAATTTCCAAAATATTAAATTAGAAAAAAAAGAAAAAATAGATACAAAATATAATTATCCATATTCTTGTAAAAAAAATTAAATATATTTCGTAATTCACCCTAATACCCCAAAATTAACTTTAAAATTGAAAGAATTTATCAAGCATTTTTCAAAAAAATAATCTTAAAAATAAGAATTTTTGAGAGAAACAAGAAATTTATGTACAATAACGAAAAAAAAGAACACAAAGAAATAAAGCATGCAAAAGTTAAATATACATACATTGTCATCAAACAACAGAGACCTCAAGAACCGTAATACACAGAAATAATTAGCCTTACGAGTAATTCATCTGAAAAATGAAGAACTAATTGTTTCGCGAAAAGATTTGCAAAATACAAAGCCAAAATTGTCAAAATCAGAACAAAAAAAGAGAGAAAAAAATTAGTAATGTTTGCCTTTCTCTCAAAAATGTTTTCATTAGAAAAACAATACAAAAGGCAATAAAAATAAAATAATAATAATGTTACAAAATATAATACTTCCAATTAATTGGAAAAATCCAATAACATACTATTTTATATTACTTTTTGCATATATAATTAATGGTATGATTGGCATGGAACCGGGAAAATCAGGCACATCAGAAGGTGGTGGTATAATAAATACAATAATTTCTGGTTCAATTATTGCATTTTGTACATTAACAATAATCTTTCATAATAAAAATAAAATCAATAAAAAGAATAGTATATACAATGCAATTTTGTTATTATATATTTACATTATCGTTAGAATGATTATAATGTACATAACAAATTTAAGCATTGAAGCTATAGCAATGCGTAATACATTTACGATATTGTTTTGGATGACTAGTTTTTTATTTTGCTTACAAAAGTTTAGGAAAGAAGAAAAAGAAACAATATCAAAACTATCAAAAATCCTAATTATTATAACCGTTATTTTCTATCTTTATTCTGCTATAAAACAAAAAGCATACTTACAACAATCAGATATAATCGGCGCAAATAATGTAATAGGATCCGCATATATGTTAGTACCTATCATTTGGCTGATATTAAAAGGAAAAATAAAAATATATGGATATTTATTATGTTTAGTGATTTGTGCATTATCACAAAAAAGACAATGCTTGTTAGGATTCATCATTGTAAGTATATTCATTATGAAAGACTTTATAAAATTGTATTTTAAAAGTTTTAAAATTATAGCAATAATTTTCCTTGGTATAGGATTTATTTTTAGTCAGAACATCATTAATAAAGTATTTGGAGGTCTAATAGAACGACAGCAACATCTAAGCGAAAAAGATGAACTAGCAGATAGTGGGAGATCACTTCTATGGATTGCTGCTATTGACGAATATACAAACGCATCATTTACTAATATAATATTTGGAGGTGGTCCAGGTACAAGCGCATATTATATTAACCAAACATTTTGGTATGTTTATCCTCATAATGGTTTTATAGAAGTCATGTGCGATTACGGTATAATTGGGTTATATTTATACATTTCTATATTTCTTAAATTATTAAAAAAAGCGTTTGAATATCCACGAGATTCTATAATAAGGAAATTACTTTTAGGTATAACATGTACATGGATAATGTCCAATATCGTATCCCATGCAGGAAGAATATGGGTAATCTATTTAGCAATAGCAGTTGGATATATAGAATGTATTAATAACAAAAATTTTAAATTTAAAAAAAATAAATATGACAATAGGTTATACAACAGGAGTGTTTGATATGTTCCATATCGGACATCTAAATATATTACAAAGAGCCAAATCGCTTTGTGACTACTTGATAGTAGGTGTCTCTACAGACGAACTTGTCCTTCATGAAAAGAACAAAACTCCAATTATTACTTTTGCTGATAGATGCGCAATCGTAGAAGCAATCAAATTTGTAAATAAAGTAGTACCTCAACAAGATAAAAATAAACTTGCAGCTTGGGAACGTTACCACTTTAATAAGATGTTTGTTGGTTCCGATTGGAAAGGTTCTGCAGCGTGGCAAATATACGAAAAACAATTCGCCCCAATAGGAGTAGAAATTATATACTTGAATCATACAGAAGGAATATCATCAACAATTCTTAGAGAAAAGTTAAAAAAAATATAATTATGGAACGGTTAACACAAAAACAAAAACAGAAAATATTGTTGGATATAGCAATAGAAGTTCAAAATATTTCAAAAAAACATGGGTTTCCGTTTTTTATGCTTGGAGGAACAATGTTAGGTGCTATCCGACATAAAGGATTTATTCCGTGGGACGATGATATGGATTTTGGAGTTATGTATGAAAACTATTTTCAACTAATCAATATATTAAAAAAGGAACTTCCTAAAAGATATAATTGTTTATACTATGAAGATAATAGCCCTGTTCGAACATTCTTCTTTAAAGTAGAAGACTCATATACTATATTAGATGATCCATGTATTAATCTTCCACTAAATAAAAAAATAGGATTATCTATTGACGTTTTTCCAATAGTTAGTTGTGACGAAAAAAACGCAATAAAATTAGCAAAAATAATAAAAAAAATATTAAATAAAGAAAGACTACGAACAATTCCATTAAACGCTTCTATAATAAAAAAAATAACCAAAAAAATAATCAATATATTTAATTTCGGAAACAATCTAAAAGAAAAAAGAAAAATCAAAAAAATTTTAGATAATATACAAAAAGGAAATATGTGTTGTAATATTGTTAGTCCACAATTTAGCAATATAATATGGGAAAAAGAAATTTTTTATAACTTAGATAAATATGATTTCGAAGGAATAAAATTTTTAGGTCCAAAAGATTACAATAAATATTTATCAACTTGTTATAAAAATTATATGCAATTACCTCCAGAGGAAAAAAGAAAAATACATGGCAATGATGTATTTTTTAAATCCAAAATATAAACAAAGGTAATAAAATATAAACACAAACAAATATACAATAGCAAATTAATATAACAAAATGAAAATATTGGCAAAATATAAAACAACATATAAATTAACAAACATTGCTAAATCTATACAATATCTTTGGGACAAGCTTTGGTCTCCAATTTATAAACGAGCCATGAAATATTGCGGCAAAGGTGTTTATTTACGACCGATGACAAGCGATATAAAAGGATTAGAAAATTTAAGCATTGGCGAAGGGTCTTCGATTCCGAAGGGTAGTACAATATATTGTACAAAGGCGACACTTACAATAGGAAAAAAAGTAATCTTTGGTCCCAACCCCACAATCATCACGGGAGATCATCGTATTAATATCATTGGGAAATATATGATTGACGTATCGGACGAGGAAAAATTGCCGGAGAATGATTTGCCAGTGGTAATAGAAGATGATGTTTGGGTTGGTGCTAACGTTACAATCTTGAAAGGTGTTACCATAGGTCGAGGAAGCGTGATAGCAGCAGGAGCTGTAGTGACCAAAAGTTGTAAACCATATAGCATTATCGGTGGCGTTCCTGCAAAACTAATTAAAATGCGTTTTACACCAGAGCAAATAATTGAACACGAAAAACAATTGAAAAATAATAACTAATGACAAAAGTTTTAGTCGTAGCTACTTCACGAAAAACAAGAGGCGGTATCACAGCTGTTCTAAAATTGTATGAACAAAGCCCAATGTGGCAACAATATCATTGCCATTGGATTGGTACGCACCGAGATGGAGGAATTGTACGTAAATTATGGTATTTAACGACTGCCTTTATACAATATTGCACGCTATTACCCTTTTTCAATATTGTTCATATTCACTTCAGTTTAAGAACATCAGCCAAAAGAAAGTATCCATTCTTCAAATTGGCGAAAATATTCAAAAAAAAAACAATAATACACCTTCATTGCGGTTCTCAAATAGATGAAATATGGAATGACACGTATCAAAAAATGTTTGAACAATGCGATTGCGGAATACTATTGTCAGAGAGTTTGAAGCATAAAATAGAAAAGCGTATTGGAAAGTCTGACAAGTTGACGGTTATTTATAACCCATGCTCAATTATAAAAGAAACGAACAAACAAAACAAAATAAACTACATTTTATTTTCGGGAACTCTTTACGAAGGCAAAGGTTATAAAGACTTTATTTGTGCATTCGCTAAAATTGCCTCAAATCATTCAGGATGGAATATTGTCCTTGCAGGAAATGGAGAAGAAGAACAAGCAAGAAAATTGTCAAAAGATTTAGGTATAGAATCGCAAGTAAAATTGTTAGGTTGGGTAAATGGAGAGCAAAAGCATCAAGCATTCTCAGAAGCAACAGCATTTTGCTTGCCAAGTTATGCTGAAGGATTCCCAATGGCAGTATTGGATGCGTGGGCCTACGGTTTGCCTGTAATAACCACACCCGTAGGCGGTATACCTGATGTAGCAATTGACGGAAAAAATATGCTATTATTCGAGCCCGGTGATGTTGATAGTTTAGCTAAAAAGTTAGAAACGATTATTACAGATAATAATCTAAGAATAAAATTGTCCGAAGAATCAAAGAAATTAGCAGAAGGGATGTTTAGTTTGGAGGCTGTTACCCAACAGGTTAGAGGAGTTTATGACTCACTAATGTAATATTTGCTATCATGAATAATCAAATAAACATCGTAAAAGCGTATTTAGATGGTATGTTATTAGCTAAGTTTGGAATAGCAGCTTTTCGTGATAATGTTGCTGAATGGCAAATAGAAGAGGCAAAAATTATACGTTGAACCTAAAGAAGGCTGAGATTGATCATTCTTTACTCCCATATGAGGAAAAAGAAAAAACGAAACGTAAATGGGAAACTTGGATAGAAACAATAACTCAAGGATATAAAGACGAATTGCGCACGCAAGGAAGACTAAAACGATAGTAATGAATACATACTTCAATATAAACTACGAATTCGATAAACAAGAAGTACATCGAGCAATTGAGGCTACACAAAAAGGTTATATCTGTGTGGCAGATGGCGTGGTGATGAATATCGCAAATAGAGATCCTGAATATTTGAAA
>JAFXZT010000067.1 GCA_017541145.1 Bacteroidales bacterium
ACTTTGAAAAGCAAACTTCTGCAATTAATGCAGAAATATCCCATTGTAACGCTCACAGGCCCAAGACAATCGGGAAAATCAACTCTGCTGAAAAACGCTTTCAATGATTACAATTACGTTTCGTTGGAAGACCCAGACAACAGAATATTTGCAACTGACGACCCGAAAGGCTTTTTAAAAACGTACCCCGACAAAACAATAATTGACGAGGCACAAAAAGTGCCGCAACTATTTTCGTACATTCAAACGCACACCGACAGCGCAAACAAAACGGGAATGTACTTGCTTGCCGGTTCGCAAAATTTTTTGCTGATGGAAGCAATCGGACAATCGTTAGCAGGCAGAACGGCGGTTTTGAAACTCCTGCCATTATCAACCACAGAAATGCAAAACGCTAAAATAGAAAACAAAGATATTGATACAAAACTCTTTAAGGGAGCGTATCCAAGACTTTTTGACAAAGATATTCCGCCGGAGGATTTTTATCCGTATTACATACAAACCTACGTTGAACGCGATGTCAGACAGGTAAAAAACATCGGCGATTTAACAACGTTTGAAAAATTCATAAAACTTTGCGCTGGAAGAATCGGACAAGTGCTTAACGTATCTTCGCTTGCAAGCGACTGCGGAATCTCGGTTTCAACCGCTAATTCTTGGCTGTCGGTTTTGGAAACGAGTTATATTTGTTATCTGTTGCAACCCGATTTCAACAATTTTTCAAAACGTGTTATAAAAAGTCCGAAAATTTATTTTTACGATACGGGCTTGGCTTGTTCGCTGCTGCAAATCAGCAGTCCTGAACAATTAAAAACGCATTATTTAAAAGGCGGTTTATTTGAAAACCTTGTTATTTCCGAATTTTTGAAACATTATTATAATCAAGGTATTACACCGGATTTGAGATATTTTCGCGATAGTAGCGGTTTGGAAATTGATCTGTTGAACTATACCGGCTCACGGCGCGATGTTTACGAAATAAAAGCCGGTGCTACGTTTGCAAAAGATTATTTCAAAGGTATAATTAAATATTGTGCGTTTTCGGGCATCTCTGCTGACAACTGCACTGTCATTTACAACGGCGACAAACGTATGACAACTTCCAACGGCAAGGTCGTAAATTTTTATGATTTATTTTCATAAAATTCAGCCGATACTACCGCCAAATCGTCAAAAAAAAGTGAGATTTGGCGGTAGTATCGGCGATTTTTTATAACGCAGGCGAGCCGCCTAAAATCCAACGCTCCCTTAAAAAGTAAATTTTTCCTTAATTTTTCACAGTTTTTTTTCGTCTTTTAACATTTTTTTATTAAATTCGCCGTTTTATAATATAAATTAGAGTATTAACAATTTATTTCAATAAATTATGAAGAAAAGTATATTTCTAAACACATTACGGCTGCTGCTCTTGACTGCGGCGGCGGCTTTGTTTGCTCCTGACAACGCTTTGGGACAGAATGCAGTTTTTAAGGCCTCATTCTATGGCGACTCTTGGAGTAACGAACAAGAAAAGGAATTTTCTACTTTGGAGGAGGCTTTAACCTTCAACTATCGAGACTATGTTATAAATACACTCCAACTATCGGGTATGTACTCCAACGAAATTACAATCACACAGTTGTCTACATACGACAAAAACGAAGAGTTCACGCTGTCTGAACCGTACTTGGAGTTCAAAGTACAATTTGAAAAAGAACTATCAGGCAGTCTGAATTTAACCCTTCAAAAAGGAAATCTGTCAATAAAAAACACTACGGATGATGACATTCAGGCAAGTTTTACCGTTAACGACGGTATTCTGTCAATAAACGGCGGCAAATTTTCCAGAGAAAACAACGTTGTAAGCATTTCAAGCGGTCAACTGAACATTAACGGACTAACAACATTGGAAAGCACCGGGGCAAACGCACTTGAAATCTTAGGCGGCATAGTAAATATTACATCAACACAAAATAATACATATATTAACGTAACAGGTAAAACCTATGCTGTTAATATGACAGGCGGACAGTTACTTATCACCAAATATAATGACGATGAAGAAGATCCGCCTGCTGTGCCGGTACTCACAGGAGGAAACAGCGCACTCAACATCACAGGCGGCACAGCCTCAATTTCGTACGGACAGTTTAAATCATCTTCCACAGGAAAAGCCGCAATCGTAAATGCTACCGGAAATAATATTTTGACGTCAGGTTTCGTTTTTTACAATTCGAACAACCAAATGATTTTCCACAAAGAAGGCGAAAATTATCTGTTTGAAAAATACAATGCGGACAACGGTCTACTTGCCTCTGACGGTACAACACTGCTGAGTGATGTCAAAGTTGACAGAGGTGCAGTTTTCGCAGCCTCTGACGGTGCAGACACTAAATACTTTACTACACTCGAAAAAGCACTGACTTACGACTCTTACACCAGCAATGAGATAACAGTATCTTTGATACAGGATTACGAATGTTACGAAAAATACTTTGGCAAACACGGCAGTTATGATGGTATAGAGTACCTCTCCCTGACAAAAAGTTTCATACTTGATTTTACAAAATTTTCAATCCAAGACTCATTGACTGCCACAATCAGCGGCTCTAAGACGCTAACAATAAAAGGAAACAGCAACACCAATTTATACGCAAGTTTCCATCTTGAAGGCTCGTCAACCCTCAATCTCAACGGCGGAAACTACGATTTTTACACCGAAATTGTAAAAATCAGTTCAGGCTGTACTGCAAACATCTCCGACAACGTTAATTTTGTAGCCTCACAAGAATATTCTTATGCATCCATGGCACAGTATGCGGCTAAACGTTATGACATGTTCATCGAGAACCAAGGCACGCTGAACATTACAAACGGCTCTTTCTCTTACGGAAGCAAAACCAAAAACAATGACAACGATGCCAAAGGTATTTACAACGACGGCGGTACTGTAACAATCGAAGACGGTACTATCAAAACAGACTATGGTCCGGCAATTTCAAACGAAAACAGCGGAACAGTAAAAATCTCAGGCGGAAAATTCTCCGGCAATAACTACGGAATAAGTGCCAGTCTTGATACAGAAACAGAACTTTCAGGCGGTGAGTTTTCGGGCTCAACATCAGCAGTTTTCAACGGAAACGGAATAGGCAACTCCGTCTTGAAAACCGGCTACGCATTTTACGACGGTGAAGAGCAAATTGAAGAAAACTACGAAGAAGACAAAACTCTCGCAAACAGCACAACAAGCGAGGCATACAAAAAAGTATCCGTAAATCTTGCCGGTGCAATCATTCTCGGCAAAGGCGCAAAATACAAAGTTGCAGGTACATTTTCAGACTATAACGCTGACGCTGACAAGGCTCAGGGTGTCTGGGCAGAACAATCCGGCGGACAGTGGTATATTATGACTTCAAGCGCAGTTTCGGAAGGAAGTTATACCGTGACCGAGTCTGAAACTAATACTATTAAAATTCAAATAAAAGATTATTTCAAAGACGTTTTGGAGCAGGAATGGTATCGATCTATTGGTATAGATCCGACTCAAAACAACAGCATTGAATTCTGGGAATACTGCAACTGGCAGCAAGACGGTAGTAATTATGTAAAGAGTACAATTAACACAAAATGCGACTTGTACGTCAACGGCGTTAAAAACGAAGGAGAACCAATATCCTACGACGCACCGACAGAAATAACCTACGAATTAAAAGACGGAAACGACAACATCATTGCCACAAAAACGCGCACTCTGAAATTCGACAACGCACGACCGAGAGTTATTATGAAATGCGACGGCGTTGAAGTTCCTGCTGTGTCATCACAAGATGACCAAAATAACTATGTTGACATATTCTCAGACTCTAAAATCGAGTTTATCGTAGACGACAGCGGCGACGATGGAACAATAGCGCAAGAAAATCAAAGCGGATATTACAGAGTTGCATTCAATCCAAACCCGTATTGGGCATCCGGATACAATTTTTTCACCCCGGACGAACTTGTCATTGACTTGGCAACAATGGATATAGATTTGAACGGCAAAACCGCGATTTATTGCGTATGGGACAAAGCCGGAAACGGTCCTGATTACGGCGACAGTCTTAAAGTTACGTTCCGCGTAACAGAAAGAAACTTCATAGCCTCGTACAAAGCGAGCGCAACGGCAACAGAGAATACTGTACAATATTTTGGCGGTTTGGAATCTGCTTTGGACGCGGCAAGTTATCCGTCTGATGTAACCAACATTACAATCAGCCCGGCAAAAGATGAAATAACTACTGAATGGGAAAATGACATCGAAGTCAAAGACAAAAACTTCACTTTCATTACCAACGGCAAGAATGTTACCGCCACATGCCGCATTAAAGTTACAAGCGGAAAACTCACAATCAATGGCGGAACATTCAAAGGAACAAGTCGACCTTTCGCTGCA
>JAFXZT010000068.1 GCA_017541145.1 Bacteroidales bacterium
CGGATTTGCTGATGTTGCGGGTATGAAAGAATTGAAAGAACAATTGCAATCAGATGTTATATCGTTGCTCAATAATCCCGAACAAGCCAAATCGTTAGGTTTGTCGTTGCCCAACGGATTGCTCTTTTACGGGCCTCCCGGATGCGGCAAAACGTTTTTTGCAGAAAAATTTGCCGAAGAAACAGGATTCAACTATCAGTATGTCAAAGGCTCCGACGTGGCATCGCCTTACATCGACGGCGGCAAGGGCAAGATTGCCGACATTTTCAACGAGGCTCGCAAAAATGCCCCCACGATATTATTTCTCGACGAGGTGGATTCCATAATCCGCGACCGAAGCGACCACAACAACGTAACCACGGCAGGGGCTGTAAATGAGTTTCTTATGCAACTCAACAACTGCGGCAAAGACAACGTACTTGTTATTGGCGCAACCAACAAACCAATGGACATCGACGAAGCGGCTCTTAGGGCAGGACGTTTGGAATTGAAATATTATATTCCGCAGCCCGATTTTGAAACTCGCAAAGAGATTTTCAAAATCAGTATTTCAAAAAGGAAATACGACTTTGGCATTGATTACGACCGACTTGCAGGGCTTACTGAAAATTATATTTCTGCCGACATTAGTTTGGTGATAGATACGGCGGCGCGGCTTGCTTTCCGTCGTGGAATGGACAAAATATCTATGGCTCTGTTGGAAGAAGCGATTTCTGAAACCAAACCAAGCCTTTCGGTAGAGCAAATCAAACGCCACGAGGAAATCCGCGACAAGTTTATGGGTGTTGAAAACAGCAATTCAACTAACTCAGATAGTTTTTCGCTTGGCGACATTCTATGCGGAGATTATAAACTTTTGCTAATAAATGATAACGTGGATTGGGCTGATAGTTTCATTGAGCAAGCCGATAAATATGTCAGCGTTGGACGCATCCGACAATATCTTGGAGGCGTGGAATCAGGGGCGAAACTCCTGAAATCGCAGTCGTTTATTTTGAATAAAAAGTTAGGTTTTGCATACACAATTCGTTACAAAAACGAATTTGCAGGTGCAATTTGGGTAAACACGCCCAAATTAAACCTGATGAAACATAATTTCAGCGAATGGGATATTTCATACTTTCTCTTTGAACCATTTGAAAATAAGGGTATTATGACTTTTGCATTATCAAAAGTCATCGACTTGTTGTTTTTCAAATTTGACATCAACGAATTGGCGGCAGTTGTTGAAAAAGGCAATATCCAAAGCGAAAAACTTTTAAATAAGATCGGCTTTGTTTTTTCTCAAAAAGTTCCCAATATGGTAGCAGAGAGAGAATTTATAGAATACAAACTAACAAATAGCATCAACAATTAAAAACACTAATACGATGGAAATCAACGAATTATTATTAAAAACAGCCTTCGCTTGTATGTCGTGCGACGGCGACATTGCGGACGAAGAAGTTGAACTCTTGAAGGAGATGGCTAAGGACAATCTTTTTGGCGAAATTGACATCAATTCAGAGTTTGCCCGTCTTGTTCAGGAAATCAATCAAAAGGGTAAACGTTTTCTCCAACAGTACATTTCGGAACTTGCTGATGCCGAATTGACGGAAGACGAGGAGATAAAAATCGCCGATGTCGCTGTAAAAACTATTCGTGCCGACAACATCATCCAATACAGCGAGATAAAGTTTTTCAAGGTAATCCGCGAGCATTTGACACACGTTTCGGACAAGACTTTGCTCGAAAAAGTGGAAAACATTGACGAACAATACCTCGCCAAAGACATCCGCGCAAGTTATCTTCAAATTTTTGAGGACTATTTCGAAAACATCGAAATCCCAAAATTTGAAGTAAAAATTAGTTAGGGAAAAAACCACCGCAAACATTACATTTAAGTTACGTTGCGGTGAGTTTTTTATTATCGTCATTTCTAGCAAAAGATAATTTGTCTGCCATTAGCTATGTTGAGTATTCTGCAATATAGTCTATGAAAAATAAATATATATCCTCGGTATCAATATCAATCGAATAAAACTATTCCGATCTATCGTTTAATTTGCCCCGTCATAATTTTGCCGTAAATTTATTTTCCTGAGCGGCAAGTCGGGATGCTAACCGTTTTATTTTTTTCAACAAAATATTTAGAAATCAAGTTATTAAAAAAATGTTATACAAAAAATTTCAATTCTTAGATTAAAATTAAAAAAAATAATTATATTTGCGGTGCTGAACAATCTTTTTGAATAAAAGAACAGCAGTTTTTTTAACATACATAAAAAAACGCATGAAACCACAATAGTTTTATAACATCGAAATTCTGACAATTTAATGCTACAACTATCCTCTTTTAAATGAGATGTGGTTTTTAGCGTTCTTTTTACGAATCAATTTTTTTAAACTGATTGTTAACACTACTAATAAATAACCTTTTAAATAAATATTATTATGATTAATTTAGAGAAAGGACAACGCATTGAAATCAAGCAACTGAAACAAGTTGCAGTAGGATTGGGTTGGAATCCAAACGAAAATACGGGTTATGACTTTGACTTAGACGCATCAGCTTTTATGCTA
>JAFXZT010000069.1 GCA_017541145.1 Bacteroidales bacterium
ATTGTCTGTCCGAAATATTTTGTAATTTTGCCCATGGTAACATGTTTTTGTTTAGCAACTGAAAGTTACCAAAAAAAAACGGGCTGCCTATTATGGCAGCCCTATTTTTATTCGATTTTTTATTTTTCTCGGACACCAATATTTTTTTTTAAATTATTAATCAATATCTAAACGTGTGAATTAGATGAGACAACCAAATACACTACGCTAATAATAAATTTTCGCAAAAGTAATATTTTATTTTTAAATAAAAAAAAAGAATTTTGCAAATTTACTACTACCAAGGCTATTAGCAAGAGTCAAAAGGCGTGGCTGTTAGACGAAAAAAGATATCAAGAATATTTAAAAAAAAAAAATACAGAAAGAAAAATCAGTCACGACATGGAGTCCCCACCATTGAGCCTTAAAACTAAAAATCAAATGATGAAACTACCTTTGCATTCATTTTCAATACCACAAGGATTCGAACGATTATAAATTACAGGTTTTTGAATGCAGCCCGCTCGTTTAGCATCATATATTTGAATGACGAATCATAAATCGGATTTGCAATTAATTGTGCCATAGCGAAGTGTTTTTTAAGACAACAAATATTTGTAAAAATATTAGTAAAAAATGAAACTAATCGTTATTTCAGCTTATCTCAACAGCCATCTTCCCTGACTTGGAAAGCACGGCAAAGTGCGGCTACTGCTTGAAGCAGGGTGGCTGCAAAGAGCAGGAAGAGAATTAGAAGTTTAGTTTTCATTTGTTTATATTATTTTATTCCATTTCCAATTTAAAATATCCGTCATACAAGTACCATTTATCCTCTAATTTAACAATCCAATGTTTTGGTGATTTCGGAATTTGTGGATAAACACAATATTCCATTGAGTCACGAAAATGACTGATAAAATCAGGTTCTGCTAATTCTGTGTATATTAATGATTCCATAGCATTTTCACTATAAATCGAAAAATCAATATTATTTTTATAAAAACGACCACCTATTAATTCGCCGTTCCAAATATGCTCCATTTCGTTTATAAAAAAAGGGTATTGATTATTAATACGTACCCCTTTTGAGTTTAACAACCAAAAATTATGCTCTTTCGTATCAGATGCGTGAAAATGAATTTGCAAAATTTCAGGTTCATTAATTCTCTTGATTACTGCAATAGTCTTTTTATATTTATTATTATCACTATAATATTTGTTTGCCAAATCATTAACAATAACATCAACTGGGACTTCCTTTTCAGGAAAAATCAAATGCAAGATAGTACTTAATATACAAAACGAAACATTTGAAACTATCATAATTATAATAATCCAAAAGAATATATTTTTTTGCTTTCCCGTTTTATTTAAACTCATATCCATTTTTCTTACCACTTGCTATTTTTGTTATAACATAATCTTTTGTAGATTTCTTTTCATCGATAAAGACGAACCTACGCCCGGACATACTCCTAGTACACGTTTTTGGTCGTCGTTGTAAACTGAATGCCAAGGACTTCCTCCGTGAGAAAAACTTGTTAATTCAGGCATTTCAAATTCGGTAGAAACGACTTCAAACTCAACAACAGCAGGTTTATATACCTTGTCAAGGTATTTTTTGATTTCGGCAAAACTTTCTTTATGATGCGCTCCGTTTACCATTACCAAACATACTTTTATTGGCTTTCTTTTGTAAACGTTAAGCATCAATTTTCCGATTTTTTCAACCATGATTACAACGGCAATATACAAATATCATTAATTTAATTAAAGAAAACTTCCAATTGAAGGAATAGATTGTAATAATTCTTCTTGAGTTAAAATAGTGTCATTAAAAACAAATCCACTTCCTTCTTTTAATTTATTATAATATTGTACAGAATAAAATTTTTTATCAACTGAACGATAGCTATTTTCATCTTGTACCAATATAGCAAACTGAATCTCGTCAGTAATGGGTAATGTACATTCAACGACTTCACTTTTTCCTGTTGAATGAGTCAATATAACTTTCACATTTGAATATAAACAATTTTTAGATTCTATTGATTTAATTTTTGTCAAATAACATTTTTTAGGCTTAAAATGCTGATTGTAGATATTTGGAGAGTATCTAGCATAAGAAAATGTATTGTTACCTATTTCATTACCCCCCGCATCATATTGTACCGGATATTTGTATTTGTTTATTTCTATTTGGGTAAGATTAGATTTTAAAATCCTTTTTGACGGATAATCAATCAATAAAGCATTTCCTAAACCTTGAGATTTGTTATTTAATTGGTTATTAACCATCATTGTATCAAGCGCCCCATTAAAATTGTAATAAAAATATACGGGACACTCATCTCCATCGGATGTCTCACACGTATTTAAATAAAATGCCACTCTTGCATTACCAAACCGATATAAATCTGTTTTATAATCATTTAATAACATTTTTTTTAGTTGTGGAACATCATTAAACAATGACTTATAAGACACAATTGTATCCAAAAAATGGAACCCGAAATAATCCATATATTGGTAATTACAATATTCTTTGGGATCAACAACAACGTGAAAATTTCTATCTTTTTCAATATCTATATTTTTACTAATCAACAAATTATCACCTAATTTGTAGTTATTTTTAATATAGATTTTGGTTTGCTGTTTTTGATTATATTCATCTTGATATTCTACAATTATTACGGTATTATTTGACTCAACAATATTTGCACGATATACAACCTTCAAACCAAATTGTTTATAATAATCAGCAGGATAATTTTTTGCAAAATAATATGAATCAGAAAGTTGTTTTTCAGAAGCATAATGAGTGTGAAGAAAATAGGCACAGTTTGACTTGAATAATTCTTCATCAGCATCAAAACTCTTAATCGCAAACGGTTCTTTCTCTAAAAGAGCATATTCTCTTGCCTTGACAAATTCCTCTGTTTCATCCAAATACATACTATCCGATACTGGTATCTCCCATATTTTAGAAGAATTGCTTAGTTGGTAGAAGAAACTATGGTTTTCTTTTTTCAAAAAGTGTCCCACCCTGACATACTTAACAACATCTGACTGGCGGATAGAATCATTCGGAGACAAGGCTATTTTAACACACATTGCAACAATTATATACATCACAAAGGTTACCGTGTTGTATTTCAACGGATAAATCAAATACTTACGTAAATATAATAATATCGTACCTCCCGCAGCCACAGCCCAACACTTAAACAATACGGGTCGACAATCGGTGGCAAATATCCAAAATGCAAGTAATAAAACCGCTAAAAGCGCAAACAATACCATCCAAACACTCAGTTTAAAGGGTTCCGGTTGCTCATCGGTGGTCTCTGGCACTTCAACCTGTTGGTTAATACTAACTCTTTGCTTTTTATATTTATCGCGTCGTCTACTCATTTTTCATATTTCGTATAAGATTATGTTCTTCCTTCAGCATTTCTAAATGCTCTATCGTCAATTTTAAATTCCAAACAAACTCTCTCATTGTCAATATAGTATCTTCTAAAATTATTCCATACCCATCCTTTAGTTTTTCAAAATATTGTGGAGTATAAAACTGTTTGTCTGCCGAAATAAAACCATTCTTTCTTTTTACCAACAATGCATATTTTACATCAGAAGTAATTGGTATCGAAGTAGTAATGTCATATTTACGTCCATCAAGAGTTGTTACAGAAACGTCAACTTCTGAATACATTGCTTTAGTCTTAACATTTTTAGTCTCAGCAATATAACAAGTATCTGGTGAAAATTCATTTAATACATCTTGAAAAGCATCAGCATACTTTGCATACCAATATGTATTGTTCCCCTCATGTTAATTAAAAACTCCCTTTACAACTGGATATTTAAACTTTAATAAATCATTGCGAGAAGATAAAAATTTAAGAGCAGTTTTATCTTGATAATCAAGCAGTATGGCGTAGGGTTCTTTAAAATCTGACGCCTTCATCTTACTTGATTCAGAACCATCCATCATCGACTTAAATTTAAAAACTCTTATATTACCATCTTCGTCATAATAGTAAAAAACAGGATAATCATACGATGGTCTACCTACATGACGCTCTATTTTAAGATAATATGCCAAACCGATATTACCTGTACGATATTTGTATAATTTATAGTCGTTTACAAAATGGTTCTTCAACTGAGGAATATCTTCAGACAATGATTGGTACGAAACAATGGTATCCTTAAACAGAAATCCAAAATAATCCATATAGTCATATTTATCTATGTCATCAGGTCCTACGGCTATTGCAATATTTTCGTGCCTGCTACGAACTATATTTTTATAAATCAACACACTATCGCCAACTTTATAAGGTTTATTACCCAAAGCATCGCCATAGATAATATTTGCGTTATATGAATCATAATCATCATCATCGCCATACCTATAACTTTCACGGTTATCCAACCTCACTGTTAATTGCTGATTATATTCATTAGTAAATTGTAAATCCATTGTCCTCCAGTCGGTAGAGGTCACTTTAGCCCTATACACAACTTTCAAACCATACTTATTGAAATAATCGGCTGGATAGAGTTGCGCATTATAATAATTATCCACAAGGACATACTGCTCGTGATAATAATTATGAATATCGTAAACTATGCTTAACTCAAACATCTCTTTATCGGCGTCAAAACTTTTGATTGCGTACGGATTACTATTCAAGACAGCATACTCTCTAATTGACACAAACTCTTCTGTTTCATTGTGATATAAACTTGAAGAAACAGGAATTCCCCATACCTGCGACTTTTTGCCTGGCAACTTTACGGTGTAATACAAACTGTCGTTTGCTTTTTTCAAAAAATGGCCAACCGCTTCTGCTCGTTGCTTATCCTCATGTCGCAAATCATTTTCAGGAGAAAAAAAGATTTTGAGACACATTGTAAAAATAAGGACATACAAAAATATCTTGTTGTAAATGGAATCTTCGATATTATTATCGAAATATGGTATAAGAATACACACTAACAATATAGCGGATATTGGAACCAAAATCCGCCCAAACGCAGATAAAAAAAACAAAGTAGCAAGAAACACAATTGCTAAGCCACAGATTAATATGTTCCAAAAACGATCTTTTGACATAAAAAGCTAAATAAAATTGTTTGAGATTATTTTATCATTGATCCTCAATTGATTGATTTGTCTATATCATTTTTTTCATTTGATACTTCTGTGTGATTATTTTTTTTGTTTAAATCATCTTTGTCGGTTACGTTGTCAATGAAAAACAAGTAATAAACGCCATCTTTAATACTGTCATTGTAAGCTCGAAGTACACGTTTTTGGTCGTCGTTGTAAACTGAATTCCAAGGACTTCCACCATGTAAAAAACTTGTTAATTCCGACATCTTAAAATCGGCGTGAAGTATTTCAAACTCAACTACTGCGGGCTTATATATTTTGTCAAGGTATTTTTTGATTTCGCTGAAACTTTCTTTATGATGCGCTCCGTTTACCATCACCAAACATACTTTTATCGGTTTTCTTTTGTAAACGTTCAACATCAATTTTCCGATTTTTTGATCTCCATGGTAAGCATAGATATAATTGGTATCAGCTTGATTTGTACCCGTAAAGGTCAAGATGTTTTTATCGGTAAATTTTAGTTTTACACCATATTTATCTTTGAATATTACGCTGTCTTTGGGATAACTGCCAAAGTCTACTTTCACTTTG
>JAFXZT010000070.1 GCA_017541145.1 Bacteroidales bacterium
CTGCCTTTTATGACAGCCAGACAAATAAATAAGAAAATTTCTTAATTCAAAAAAAAACTTACAAGTACGAAAAAATCTTTTTCAATATTTCTTTTCCCGGAGTGAGTTTCAAATTGTCAACTCTCGTAAAAACCTCTGATTCCATTTTTTCGACTTCCCTGCTCAACTTGTTGAGAGAGGTAAGTGATACAAAGTTTTTTGAATAATTCATCGTAGAGTAACTTTCATTCATAGGCACTTAAAGTTTTAGTTAATTAAAATTTAAATTTGCATTTGCTTTACACTTATAAAACGCCGCAAATAGAAGTTTATTGCAAAAATATTGAAAAAAAGTTTTTTTATTTCACAAAATTGTTTTTACTTTGTTTTTCTAAAAAAACTTATAATTAAATATCAATTATGGCTAAACAAGCAAAAAAGTCAACTCCTAAAAAACAATCGGCAGATATTCCGCAACAACAAGAGCAGATTCATCTTGCAATTATGGACGACCATTGGCTCGACCCCGTAAAAGACGACATTATAGCACGTTACAACAGGTTTCAGGCAAAGTTCAAAGAACTTGAAAGTTATTACCCGACTTTCGTGGATTTTGCTGGACAATACAAATATCTCGGTCTTAACTATTCCGAAGAAGACAAAGGCTGGTATTTACGTGAATGGGCTCCCAACGCAAAGGAAATTTTTCTTTTCGGCGATTTCAACAACTGGGACCGTTACAAAAACCCGCTCGTAAAAAAAGAAAACGGTATTTGGGAAATTTTCTTGGACGACAAAACATATTCAAAAACATTTGTTCACGGTTCGCTTTATAAAATGATCGTTCACGGTGCTGACGATTCAATTTTGGAAAGGCTGCCGGCTTATACAACAAGAGCGGTTCAAGACGACAACACGAAGATTTTTTCGGCGCAGGTTTGGAGACCTGAAAAGCCGTTTGTTTGGGGCAGAAAAAAATTCCGTCCGAATCCGTCAGAGCCTCTTCTGATTTATGAATGTCATATCGGAATGGGACAAGAAAAAGAAGGTGTCGGCACGTACAAAGAATTTGAAGAAAACGTTTTGCCGCATATCAAAAAAGGCGGTTATAACACTATACAAATAATGGCAATCGCCGAACATCCGTATTATGGGTCGTTTGGTTATCATGTTTCAAACTTTTTTGCGCCGAGTTCAAGATTTGGAACGCCCGAAGAGTTGAAACACCTTATTAAAACAGCGCATGAAAACGGACTGCGTGTTATTATGGACATCGTTCATTCGCATACTGTTAAAAATCTTGCGGAAGGTATCAACCGTCTTGACGGCACCGATGACCTTTACACGCATCCGGGCGGCAGAGGCGATCATCCGCAATGGGATTCAAAACTTTTTAACTATGGCAAAAACGAGGTAATTCAGTTTCTTCTCTCGAATATCCGCTATTGGATGGAAGAGTTTCATTTTGACGGTTTCCGTTTTGACGGCGTTACTTCGATGCTCTACTTCCATCACGGCAACATTGACAGTTTCGACCAGTGGAAATATTTCCGCGACGGCGTTGAGTTTGACGCGGTTACATATTTGCAGTTAGCAAACAAACTGATGAAAATCATCAATCCCGAATCCATTTCGATTGCCGAAGACGTTTCGGGTATGCCGGGTTTGACATGTCCTGTTGACGATGGCGGACTTGGATTTGATTACCGTTTGGGCATGGGTATTCCTGATTTTTGGATTAAGATTTTAAAAGAACAGTCAGACGACGACTGGAACGTTTATCAGTTGTGGAACGTCCTGAACAACCGTCTGCCGCAAGTCCGCACTATTGCCTACGCCGAAAGCCACGATCAGGCGTTGGTGGGCGACAAAACGATTGCTTTCCGTCTGATGGACAAAGAGATGTATTTCTGCATGGCGACAAACATCAACAGCATGATAATCGACCGCGGAATTGCGCTTCATAAGATGATTCGCGCCTTTACAATCGTAAACGGCGGACAGGCTTACATGAATTTTATGGGCAACGAGTTCGGACACCCCGAATGGATAGATTTTCCGCGAGAGGGCAACGGTTGGAGTTACAAACACGCCCGCAGATTGTGGTCTTTGATGGACGCTCCGTATTTGAAGTATCATTATTTGAATGATTTTGATGAGGCGTTAATCAATTTGATAAAAGAATATCCCGTTATGCAAGACCTTTACGGTCAGCAACTTAACATGGACGAACACAACCATACGATAGTTGAAAAGAAAGGCGGGTTGATTTTTGTCTTCAATTTTCATCCTACGGCATGTATTCCGGATTATACGTTTTACATTCCTGAGGCGGGAGTTTACAAGATAATTCTAAACTCTGACGACGAGAAATTCGGCGGATTCAGCCGTGTGGACGATTCAACGGAATTTTTCGCAATCCCCCAGGACGACCATTATGTTCTCTCGATTTACAACGTCAACAGAACGGTAATGGTTTTGAAAAAAGTACGGGACTAAAAAAATAATTGTCTACAAAATAATGCACCGGGCGAAAAATTTTTCGTCTGGTGCATTATTTTTTATCGACAAAACAAAAAAGCAGGTTATGCAGATAATGACGATTGAGGACGGAAGTTTCCTGTCGATTAAGTCAAGAATTGAAGGGCAAAAAAGGTAAAAAATTGGCTATATATGTAAAAGTATGACGTTAATTTTGTTGAAAAAATAAAAAAACATAAAAAAAATAAAAATTATAGTCTCTAATATATTTATTATTATTATTTTCGCGCATTAAAATACATTCAAGTTATGAATATTAAAAGTTTTAAAATAGAAGGTTTGTTTAATCAATTCGATCATTGCATTGAATTTAAAAATAATATCACAATAATTATTGGTAAAAATGGTGTGGGTAAAACATCATGTCTTGAGTTATTATATTCGTTGTTTAATGGAGATTTCGCGAAATTGTGTGGAATACCTTATAAAAAGATTATTGTTAAATTCGATAGTGAAAACAAAGAAGAATGGGAGGTAATCCCACAAAGTAATAGTGTCAAGATTTCAACAAATAAAAAAGACGACGATCCATTATTGATTAATATTGATAAACTGAAAGAGATAATAAATAATATTGGTAATAGGTATAAGTTTACTGGTTTAAATGGCTTTTTTGATCGAGCCACTGATTCATTTGTATCTTTTGAGCAATTACCTGACATTATAAAAAATAGAATTCCATTATCAATC
Organism: Bacteroidales bacterium; assembly: GCA_017541145.1. Lineage (GTDB taxonomy): Bacteria > Bacteroidota > Bacteroidia > Bacteroidales > UBA3824 > UBA3824. The sequence goes on from JAFXZT010000070.1 coordinate 3,211, forward strand.
CCTATGTGGTATTCTAAAAAGGTACAAGAAAATAATGTTAAAATAATTCAAGCACAACGACTTATAAACTACCCATATATCAGCGACAACAGAGATTTTATATATGTTGATAGATATGGGGATAGGGTAAATGCGCGTCCTCCTCAGAATAATGCATTAAAAAATGCTGAGAATTTATCAAAACAAATAAAGGATATTATATCAAAAGCATCTGATATTGCCACAAATCTTGACAAAACATTTCCTAATCGGTTGTTGACTGGTATGTTTAAAGACAATAATACAGAAAATGTTAAAGAATTAAAGAATAGGTTAAATAAATTAAAATACAAACGAAACGAGTTGAGTAGTGTGGGATTAATTGGTACAGAGAAAGAAATGTCAACACCTCAAACTCTGGATATTGATAAATATGCTATTAATACTTTGAATTTATATATTCAAGACAGTATGAAAAAATTAGAACCTTATGAAGATATTCTGAAAAAGTTGCAGAAGTTGACAGAAATTATAAACAAACGTTTTTTGTACAAAAAAATCATAATTGATAAAGATAGAGGTTATCGTTTTATAAATGACCAGAAAGATGAAATCCCGATTGAAAAACTTTCCTCAGGCGAACAGAATGAGTTGGTTATGTTTTATAATCTATTGTTTGAATGTAATGAGAATAGTCTGATTTTGATTGACGAACCTGAGATTTCTTTACATATTGAATGGCTTAATAATTTGTTGCAGGATTTAATAGATATAAGCAACCTTAGTGGTTTGTCTATGATGATTGCAACTCATTCTCCGGATTTTATAGGTGAATATTGGAATTTAACAACAGAATTACAGTATTTTCAATACAGACAGTCAAAAATCAGAGAGTAACCTAATTGGAATTTAACAAAAGAATTAAAGTATTTTCAATATGGAAAATTCATTGATTGCCAGTCGTAAACCTGTCGCGTGGAACAATTCAGAAAAGATGGATTCCTCGTTTATGGGGATCTATATATATGTAGAGGGAGAAAAAGACCAAAATATTTGGAAAAAATACACAAATAAACGAAATGTGCGAATAAATGTTGCCGGTGGCTGGGAAAAGGTGGTTGAGATAGTCTGCGGTTGTTCAAATAAAATTGGCATCATCGACAAGGATTTTAGGGATTTGACGAGCAAGATGCCCAAAGATGGCAATATTTTCCTTACAGACGAACATGACATCGAAATGATGATGTTTTTGAGCAACAGTTTTTCAGATGTCATTCTTGCACTTAGAATTGCTGATAGCGATTTAAGGGCTAATATATTAACGATAACAGACGACATCGGTCGTGTAAAGTTGTCAACAATATTACAAAATTGGAATCTTACATTCAAACGTCAGTCGAAAAAAAAGAAAGATGATTTTGAATATCCCAAATACGAAGACGCACTTGACAAAAACGGTAAATATGCGGGCATAAAAAAAATCATTGAACGGATATTGGTATTTTCAAAATCACGAATGAAAGTCGACGACATTATACCAACCGTTGAAAATTGCAATTATCCATTAGGAAAATTGTCTAACGGACATGATTTTGCACTGATTATGCAATTTTATTTAAAAACAATACACAAAAAGATAAAAAATGCTACTGATTTAGAAGAAATGATAACAGCGGCTTATTTATCTGCTGATTTACTCAAAAACACCAATGTTTATAAAAATGTTATGAACTACGGTTTGCTAAACGGAATTGAAATTTTGATAAATTAATGGTTTTATTAAAGTCCTTTTTGGGAAGAATATTTTTGGGGACCTTTTTGTTATTTCGCAATTTATCAAAATCATAGCATTATGAAAAATACAAATATTATAATTCTTTAAAGAATAGTGCCGGTTGTTAATTGGCTTACAAAAAAACTTGGATTGGCAAAAAAAGTTTGTTTATTTTCTTGCCATATTCTTGTCCGTCTTCTCCCAATTCAATGTCTTCAATATTGGGCAATGAATTTTGAACTTTTTCAATCAGTTGTTTTATCTCTCGTACTCGGTTACGTCCATTGGTTGAGTAAAACCGAGCAATGAAAACGTCTATCACCGTTATTTTCAATTTTGGCAAGTGGCACTTGCCAAAAAAAGTTATTCTGTTCCAAGGCAGAGAAAGGCACATAGGCAAAAGGGAAGAAATGGATGGAAAAATTTTGGACGGGCAAAAAAAAGTTTTGCAGCAAATTTTTACATCCTTTCTTTTTCTCCGTTTCCTGCGCCGGTGCATTTTGAAACGGATTACGTAAACAGAAGATTCCGCTCAATAAAATGGCAAAAAAAGATGAAAATTTTGCGAAAAGTGCAGTTTCAGGCTGAAAAAATTTTGCGAAAACTGCAAAAACTATTCTTTGGATGCCAATCTCCATAATCTATTGAACTCTACTGAATATGTTGACGCTAATTTATTGTCATCAACAATAATTTGAATATTTTCGTTGTTTTTGTTCTCTGCATTGTTAGTCCAATTATAACTTCCTGTAATAACTATCTGATTGTCAATGATACAGAATTTATGATGCATTATTCCGCCTCGTTCACCGCGCATTTTTACCGAATTAAACGGTGTTAAATCAATACCATATTTCCCGTTTATGAAATCATTATTGATAATAATTTTAATATCAACACCACTATTTTTCTTTTCAATTAATTTGTCATACAATATTTTAACGGTAAACCATGCCATAGCAATATTAATTGAAACTTTTGCCTTATCCAATGCAGAATAAATCTTATTCACATTATCTTGAAAACTTACATCTGTTTTTATTTCATTCTTTTTGCGTGTTATTTGCCCCAAAATTTTGAACTCCCCGTTTATATTTTCTATGCTGTAACCGCATGGAGAAATGATTTTTTCAATCTGTTCTACAATATTTTCGTCAATAATGATAGATTCCAATAAGGACGGTATATCACCGCCTTTATCTCGCATTTGTATCAACCTGTCCCTTACATAGTCCTTTTTTGGAGTATTCTGCGATTGTTTTTTAGACAATTTGGGCAGACCTCCGTTGTTATAGTCATACACATCACGAAACCCACCGAACTTGTTAAACAATTCGACAAGTTGACTGCCCTTAAAATTATCATTGGCAAAATAAGGAAGTAATGTGTTAATTGCAAAATTATCTAATTCTTTCATAATAAATTAATTACATTTTATAAGATATACATAATTTTTAACGCTTTTAACTTTGCCTGACAAATTTTGTCCGCTGATTGTGTTACTTTGTGGTAAAAGCCCTGACAAAGAGCCGCTTTGTATCAAATTACTCAAATAAGATGCTTTGATAGCATAGCCGACATTTTCCGCTCCTGTATGTTTAGAATTTACAATACCTATGAGATTACCGTTATTGTCGAAAAGCGGACCTCCACTATTTCCGGGTTGAATTGGTGCTGAAATCTGATAAAGCGACAAATCACCTTGAAATCCTGACTTCGCACTAACAACACCCGTTGTGAGTTTTATTTCATCGCCCATAGTTGCAGTCATCGGATAACCGAGAACAAAACAACTTTCACCAACTTCTGCCATATTGGTTTTTACACGGTAAGGGATAGTACCGAATCCAGAGAAACGACTATCGTTGATTTTTAAAACGGCAAGGTCATTATGACTATCAGATAAAACAACTCTTGCGTTATAACCGATATTAAAATTACCTTTCACTCCATAAATTTTTATATTGTTTGCTCCGTCTATAACATGGTGATTTGTACAAATATAGCCGTTGTTAAGAGCAAAGCCGCTACCAGACCATTTTGCGTAAAACGGTGGCTCGTAGATATTATTGTTTGTACTGCTCGAAGCATTATTATTTCCTATAGGTGGATACATTTTTAGATATGATTCCTTGCCTCCATTTATAAAAACATCCATTGTTGCACCATTGAAATTTACATAGACATCGGAATTCACACTTTTATCAAACATTAACCAATCGGCTTTAAATAACCCTTGGGTGGCTGATGAACGTAATCTTGCTGTTACATCTGAAGAATGCCACCAACAATTCTCGCCTCCACCACTGAGGTAAATGAATTTATACTCGTTATTTTCTTTTATGCAGCCAAGTTTATATTTTCCACCATTGATACCTTCATAAATACCACAAATACCGTCATTATGTGTTTTGGCAAATTGCCTAATTGATTCCTCTGTCCAATTGCTTAAAATCGGGAAACCATAACTACCTTTGTCATTGGTAGTATTAGCATATTCTATGGGAATAGGTGGTATATTAAAAAAATTAGGAATTCCTTTGTCAGGGTCTATTATGTCAAAAGTAATTCCAGGTGGTATTACACCTGAAAAGGTATAGCCAAAAAGCATTTTTTCCCCCTCCCAAATCCAATATACGGGCTTATCTCTTTTCAAATCGTATTGTTTAGACGACATCTTGAAAACTTTAATCTCAAAACGATTATCGCAGTATTGTATATACGTATGTGGACCTGGCCAAAAATACAAATACTTTTCACCGTCTTTACTATGTACAGTAAAACCTATCCTTGTTTCATTTTTATAAACATCAACTAAGATGCAATCATAACTTACATCTATTTTATTTCCGTTCTTATCATAAAAGTTAGTGGAATGAATTTCATTACCATCATGCAACCAGACTCCATACTCATCTTGTCCATAAGTATTTATATAACAGGATATTATTGATATAAAAAGGAGAAGTAGTTTCTGTCTCATAATTATTCAACATCGTTTAAAGTTACACATTTTATTGATTGTCTATATCTATATTTATTTTATCGTAATCAAATTCTTTGTTCCAAAACTCACCACTTGAATGCCTTAAAATTGTTTTACACTCTTGTGAAAAGCAGAAATCTAAAATCGGAATTTGAGGTGCAATTTTATGTATAATATTGACATTCAGTGTTTTGAACATATTCCTCTTTTCTTTCAAATCATCTGCCATATACATAATGATAGCCATTAACGAATTTTCAATAGATATTTTTGGGGAAGTTTTACTGATAATTCTGTATTCTTGTTCATATTTCCAATCATCAGTTTTGGTAAAAAAAACATTTCCCATATTGGCGTTAAAATATCGACCAATATCAGATTCGTAAAATTTTAATTCTCCACAATAATCACTGTCGTATTTGATTGCATTATGGAAACAATTATCCGGCAATTCACTAATCAACTTTTGTTTATCAAAAACTAAACAAACGCCATAACCTTTTTCTGCATAATGCCCCCACATTGCGGATATTGAATAACCTGCTTTTTCATCTTTTTCGTCATCCTTCGTAAAAGAAAGTTGACGATATTTGTACAATTCATCATGGAGTTTTTTTACAATTTCTTGAACATTATCTCGACTTGCATCTAAATCAGCGAAATACATAATCGGGCGAAGAGATTCGTTTATATCATTCATTCTTTTTAATTCACTAAACAGCAAAGATTTGCTTTCTAAGATTTTTATCGCATTTTCGAATTTAGTATAATGATATAGTTTTACTGTTTGCTGAAATACATCCTTATTGATTTTTTGTTCCATTTTCATAATTTCATTAGTTTTTTCTCCTTTGTCCCCCAACTCCGGAAATTATACACACAAAAAAAAGACGTGGGAGTTTTTACATCAACTTATCCCACAAAACACAGGCCTTCGCATTACCTTTTTGAGATGGGACAAGCAACATAAAAAGCCCGCGTCTTGCTATATAAAAGGATACACGTATCCTATTCATATACCATGTACACGGACATTCGTTGCCGTTTCCTCTACCTCAAATACAAAAGTTGCGAAGTTTTGTGTTTTGTAGATTCGCGTCAATAAACGTCCTAAAACGGAATCAGTTTCGGCTATTTGCCAGACTTATCCGCTCTGCAAATATAACGTAAATTTTTAAATGTTATTCTTATAAAATGATTTTTTTTGAAAAAAAATTGCAGTTCTGTTTTTTTATGAGTTATTAAAGAATAGTGCAGTTAGTTTATGTAAGTGTATATTATAAAGGTAAGGGAAAAGATGTAAAAATTACAAATTGCTCATTATCGGTGCGGTAAGCGAGATATTTTGTATGTTTACCTCTTTGACTTTCAATTTGTTCTTGTGTTTTGAGATTCTTTAAGGTCACAAATTGTGACCTCCAATTTTTAAATTCATACTCATCTAATTGAAACATAAAGTTTTGAGGGAATCTTTCAATGTTTCTTTTTACCGCCTGATTCAAAACTTTGGTCTCAACGCCGTACAACTCCGCCAAATCACGGTCGAGCATCACTTGCTTCACCTGATTACAAGGATTCTGTTTTCGATAGTTATGGTTTGTAATGAGTTGTTCGGCATAATTATATAAGTGTTTTTTGAAAGCAGTGCAAAGTTAAGAAAATTTTTTTTGATGGGCAAAAAAAGATTTACAGCAAATTTTTCAAATTTACAAACGAACAATATTCATCTAATGAGCGTGTTCAGAATTGTGCAGATGGCGTCTGCACAATTTCATTAGCCGTTTCTAATTGTGCAGTTTTCGTCTGCACAATTTCGGGCAAAAGGCAATGATGCGGTAAATTTCGGGAATAAAGGAAAAAAGATCTAAGTCAGCAAAATTAAAACGGCGGACTTTTTAGAAAAAAATCCGCCGTTTTTTAGTACCCGGGACAGGACTCGAACCTGCACATCTCGCGACATTAGAACCTGAAACTAACGCGTCTACCAATTTCGCCACCCGGGCATTAATTTTTTTTGAAATTGACGGTGCAAATTTAATTTTTTTTTTCTAAATTTGGAAACATTTTCGTAAAAAAAATATCAAAAAAAATGACTAATATATTAGTACCTAATTATCAATATCTTAGCAGCGGAGAAAAGTCGATTTTATATACTATTTCCCTGTTGCCGGAGCGTATGTACTCGCCAAAAGACATCTATAAAGTCTTCGATTTAAGCAATAAAACGGAAGAGGGAATAAAATTTTTTGACACTTTACACGATTTAACAAAGAAAGGATGGCTGAGTTTTTCAAAAGGTATGTACCAATTAACGGAGGTAAAAAAGAAACTGCTGTATTCTTTCCGCCGTCCCGACCAACACTATTTTAAAAGCCTTGCCGAAAAAGTTACGGCGTTTTTTTCAAAAGACAACATTTCCGCGCAAATCCCCGCGTGCGTTGTCGAAAATCCGGAACAAGTTGCGGAAAATATTTTGAAATGGAATCTCCGTCCGACAAAACAAATCGCGGTTTTGGCTCAAAATTTTTCCAACTATTGGAAACGGAAAAAAGTGAGTTATTTGGCGTTAAAATATTCCAAAATGGCTGTTGACACGCAGGTTCAGGTTGACGGCTCTGACGATGACCTCTGCAGTTATCTTTCGCAAAGAGCCTCACTGCTTTTCTCCATGAAAAAATACAAAGAGGCTGTCTTGGACGCTGCCGAATGTCTCGACCTCTGCGGAGACAATGCCGACACAAGAAAGCAATATTTTTCCAAACAGTTGAGCCTCAGCATTTTGTCGGCGTCTTACGAAAAACTCGGCAATTATGAGTCCTCTTTAAATTATGCTGAAAAAGCCTTGCAGTTGGGTAAAAAACACAAACTTTCAGCAAACCTTCAAAACTGGCTTAGTTATTATAATGCGGGGATTTCGTATTTTCAGAAAAGTGATTTTTCCAAAGCGTGGTTTCACCTTGTAAAAGCCTACGCTGAATATTGCGACGAGAACAATAAAAAGCCCGCCTTCTTTTCAATACTGAATTTCAGGCGGAATTTTTATGAATTTAGGTACAGGGTGTCAAGAGTTATAGGGTTTTGAAAAACTCTTCAAACAAATCCACCGTTTTTTCAACGCCGCTGCGTATTTCCGAAAGCAAAATATACTCGTCGGCGGTGTGCGAACGGTTTGAATCGCCGGGTCCCATTTTCAGACTTGCATACGGCATAACGGCGCGGTCGGAAGTCGTCGGTGAGCCGAAAAGTTTGAAACCTTTTTCCGCCGCAAGTTTTATAAACGGATGGTTTTCGTCAATGTGCGAAGATTTCAGTTTGAAACTCCTCGGTTTTACTTCCGTGTCCTTGTTCGGAATGTTTTCGCGGATAATGTCCAAAACCTCCTGATGCGTGTATTTTTCGGTTATCCTGACGTCAACCATAAAAGTACATTCAGCGGGAATAACGTTGTGAAGCGTACCGGCATTGATTCCCGTAACGGTGCATTTAACGTCGCCGAGCCACGGAGAAGTCTTTTCAAACTTGTAATTTTTCAACCAGTTAATATCCTCCAACGCCTTGTAAATCGCGTTGATGCCGGTGTTGCGGGCAGCGTGTCCGGTCTTGCCTTTTGCGGTGCAGTCAAGAACCAAAATACCTTTTTCGGCAACAGAAATTTCCATGCACGTCGGCTCGCCAACTACCGCAAACTCTATTTCAGGCAGTTTGCCCAAAATGCTCATAACGCCGTTTTCGCCAGAATTTTCCTCCTCGGCTGTTATCGCAACTATAAGGTTGTAAGGCAGATTTTCGCGGTTGTAAAAATACAAAAACGTCGTTAACAAGTTGATTGCCGGACCGCCCGCATCGTTGCTGCCGAGACCGTAAAGAACACCGTTTTCAACATCGGGGCTGAAAGGGTCGCGGGTATAAGTCTTCGCCGGCAAAACCGTGTCGTGGTGGGAGTTGAAAAGAATTGTCGGCTTTTTGGAATCGAAATTTTTGCTCAAAGCCCAAACGTTGTTTAAATGACGGTTTACATTTTCAACACCATGCTCTTTTAAGTAATTGAAAATCAGTTCAGCCGTTTTGTCTTCGTTTCTTGAAACCGACGGCGTTTTAATCAAGTTTTTTAATAGTTCTATGCCTTCGTCGGTCAAGCGACTTATTAATGTAATGTCTTGCATAATTCAAAATTTTAAAACGCAAACCTAAAAAAAATTTCCGATTCTGAAAAAAATATTTTATATTTGTGAAAAAATTTTTCAATACACTAAATTACTAAAAAATGAACAAGAAATATTCATACTTGTTTTTGTCGGGGCTATTGCTGAGTGCATGCGGCGGCTCCGAAACAAACAGTTTTAAACAAACCTCAAAAGGCGTGGAAGTGAGCGTTAAGAACGTCAGCGAAAACACTCCAAAAATCGTCCGCCTTGAAGTTTTTGGCGACAAAATCATCAGAGTTTCGGCGACAAAAGACGACAAATTCAAAGACCCTCAGTCGCTCGTAATTGTTGACCAAAAATCCCAGCCCGCTTTTAAAGTCGAGCAAAACGGCGACACCGTAAAAGTTATCACCAACGCCTTGAAAGCCAACGTTTTGACTTCAAGCGGAAAAGTATTTTTCACCGACCTTAGCGGCAAAGTTATTCTCTCGGAGGCTGACAACGGCAAAACGTTAACGCCCTACCAGGTAACGCAGACCCACGCCGACGGCAAACCCGAAACTTTCAACGGCTGGTCGTATCAGGCGGTTTTTGATTCGCCCGACGACGAGGCTTTTTACGGTCTCGGTCAGCACCAGGCGGACGACTGGAACTACAAAGGCAAAAACGAGGAACTTTTTCAATACAACACAAAAGTCTCTGTGCCGTTTGTGGTTTCGTCTGAAAATTACGGCGTTATGTTCGATTCTTATTCACTGATGAGATTCGGAAATTCCAAACCGTATTCGCTGCTGAAAGATATTTTTACGCTTTATGACAAGGACGGCAACCCCGGCGCACTGACCGGCACTTACAACATCAAAGGGCAAGACCCCATTGTCAGAAAAGAGGATTCGCTTTATTATGAGGACTTTAAGACGGTCGGCAGACTGCTCCCAAAAGGACTTGACAACGCAACTGTCGTTATTGAGGGTCAAATCGAACCCAAACAGTCAGGCGAATATAAATTTTTGCACTATTATTCAGGTTATCAGTCAATTACGATTGACGGCAAAAATGTTTATCCGTCAGAAATGCTCGGCTCGGATTCCAAAATCTGGCGCACGGCGTGGAATCCCAATGCCCGCAAATTTTCTGTCAACCTCGAAAAAGGCAAAAAATATTCTCTCCGCATAGAATGGACACCCGACGGCGGCGAAGCATACTGCGGTCTAAGGGCGTTAGAACCTGTTGACAAGGCAACTCAAAACAAACTTTCCGTTTGGTCGGAAATGACACAACAACTTGATTATTATTTTATTAACGGCGCAAATACAGACGAAGTAATTTCAGGTTACAGAACCCTCACCGGCAAGGCTCAGATTGCTCCCGAATGGCTTTTGGGCTATTGGCAGAGCCGCGAGCGTTACAAAACTCAGGACGAAATTGTGGACGCTCTCAAAGGTTTCCGTCAGCGTCATCTGCCCATCGACAACATCGTGATGGACTGGAATTATTGGACAATCAAC
>JAFXZT010000071.1 GCA_017541145.1 Bacteroidales bacterium
AATCCGTTTAATGCGTGTAGAGACGTTGTGTACAACGTCTCCCCGTTAAATTTCCCCGTTAAATTTCCCCGTTAAATTTCCCCGTTAAATTTCCCCGTTAAATTTCCCCGTTAAATTTCCCCGTTAAATTTCCCCGTTAAATTTCCCCGTTAAATTTCCCCGTTAAATTTCCGCGTTAAATTTCCGTGTTAAATTCCGTGTTAATTTTTATCGTTAAATTCTCCGTTAATTGTCTGATATTTTTGCACGATGATTTCAAAATTTTTGTTTTATTTGTTGACAAAAAATGTCAAAAATGTCAAAAATGTCAAAAAAAAAACTTGATGTCGGCTTTTTAGGGCTTCTATCAAGTTTTCTTTTGTTGTTTGTTGCAATAAAATGTTTTTGTGTTATGCTATTGTGAGTATAAACCAGTTTTTCTTACCTTTTTTTACGAGGATGTATTTTCCGTCGAGAAGGTATTCTGAGTTGATTACTGCTTGTACGTCAGTTATTTTCTCTTGGTTGATGCTCAATGCGTTTTCTTGTATTGTTCGGCGGCATTCGCTCTTGGTTGCAAAACATTTTGATTTTTCGGCGAGTAAATCCAATATTCCGATGCCTTGTTTGAGTTCGTCGGCTGAAATTTTGAATTGTGGTACTCCGGCAAATACTGCGAGGAACGATTGTTCGTCGAGTTTCAGTAGTTGTTCTTTTGTACCTTTTCCGAACAGGATTTGTGATGCTGCAATTGCTGTGTTGTATGCTTCTTCGCCGTGAACCATTATTGTGATGTGTTTTGCTAATGTGTTCTGGAGAAGTCTGCGTCCCGGATCTTGTTTGTGTTCGTTGATTAGGGCTTCGATTTCTTCGATGCTCATCAATGTGTATATTTTGATGTATCTTTCAGCGTCTTCGTCTGAAGTGTTGATCCAGAATTGGTAGAATTCGTAAGGCGAAGTGAGTTTCGGGTCAAGCCAAATGTTTCCTTTTTCTGTTTTACCGAATTTTGTACCGTCGGCTTTTTTGATGAGCGGACATGTAAATGCGAAAGCTTCAGCACCGTCGATTCTTCTGATGAGTTCGATACCGGTTGTGATGTTGCCCCACTGATCTGCACCACCCATTTGGAGTTTGCAGTTTTTGTTTTTTCTCAGCCAGTAGAAGTCGTAACCTTGCATCAATTGGTATGAGAATTCTGTAAAGCTGAGGCCTTCTCTTGAGTCGTCGGCGAAACGTTTTTTTACAGAATCTTTTGCCATCATGTAGTTGACTGTGATGTGTTTACCGATATCTCTGATGAAGTTGATGAATGTGAAGTTTTTCATCCAATCGTAGTTGTCTACGAGTTCGGCTTTGTTTGGTGCGTCAGAGTCAAAATCGAGGAATTTGGCGAGTTGAGCTTTGATACATGCTTTATTGTGATTGAGTGTTTCCTCGTTGAGCAAGTTTCTTTCTTTGGATTTGCCTGAAGGGTCGCCCACCATACCTGTAGCACCGCCTACGAGTGCGATAGGTTTGTGACCTGCCATTTGGAAATGCTTGAGAATCATGATAGATACCAAGTGTCCGATGTGCAAAGAATCGGCAGTAGGGTCGATTCCTACGTATCCGGCTGTCATTTCCTTTGCCAATTGTTCTTCAGTACCGGGAATCATGTCGTGGATCATTCCGCGCCATTTCAAGTTTTCAATTAAATTCATTGGTTTAATCAAAAAATGTAATTGTTATATTATATAAAGTGTTTTTCTTAGTATTTGAATCTTGACAGGAATTTCATGTCGTTTTCGAAGAACATCCTGATGTCTGTTACTCCGTATCTTAACATTGCAGTACGTTCGATACCCATACCGAAAGCAAATCCTGAATATTCTTCCGGGTCGATACCGCAGTTTTTCAATACGTTAGGGTGTACCATACCGCATCCCAAAACTTCGAGCCATCCTGTGTTTTTGCAAATTGTACAGCCTTTGCCTCCGCAGATTGAGCAGCTTACGTCCATTTCTGCGCTTGGTTCTGTAAACGGGAAGTAGCTTGGGCGCAAACGTATTTCGGTTTTTTCGCCGTAGAATTCTTTTGCGAAGTACATCAATGTTTGTTTCAAATCAGCGAATGAAACTTTTTTGTCGATGTACAGGCCTTCTATTTGGTGGAAAATGCAGTGAGAGCGTGCAGAAATTGCTTCGTTTCTGAATACTCTACCCGGCACTAAAACTCTGATAGGCGGTTTTTGTTTTTCCATTACTCTTACTTGTCCGCCTGATGTGTGTGTACGGAGAAGGATATCAGGATTTGTTTCTATAAAGAATGTATCTTGCATATCTCTTGCCGGATGTTCGGGTGGAAAGTTGAGGGCTGAGAAGTTGTGGTAATCGTCTTCAATTTCTTGACCTTCAGCTACTGTGAAACCCAATTTGGAGAAAATTGATATTATTTCGTTGGTAACCATGGTAATCGGGTGATGAGAGCCGAGACCGAAGTTAGGACCTGGTAATGTAATATCAATATCGTTTTGTTTTTGAAATTTTTCTTCCAAAGCTTCTTGAGCCAAAGCGAGTTTTTCTTCAACTTTTTGTTTCAAGGAGTTGATTCTTTGACCGTATTCTTTTTTCTGAGCCGGTTCTACTTTTTTGAATTCAGAAAAAATCTCAGCGATGATTCCTTTTTTAGAAAGGAATTTTAGTCTGAGTTGTTCTGCATTTTCTTTAGTATCGATTTTGAATTGCTCAACTTCTTCGATAAGTTCTTTAATTTTTTCAATCATGACGAATAAAAATTTTAGTCAATAACAGAAGCTTTGATAATTTTTACATCTGTAGTAGGACGGTCGTTGCGGTCTTTTTCAACGGTAGCGATTTTGTCAACGATATCCATACCTTCAATAACTTCGCCGAAAACAGTGTATTGAGCGTCGAGAGTAGGCGCACCACCGATTTCTTCGTAAGCTTTGAGTTGTTCGTCGCTAAATTCAAAACCGTAGTTTTTGTATTGTTTAAGTTTAGCAGCCGGAGTTTTCTGACCGTGAACGATATAGAATTGGCAACCTGAACTTCTTCTCATAGGGTTTCCTTGGTCGCCTGTGCGTGCAGCAGCCAATGCGCCGCGTTTGTGGAAATGGTTAGGAATAATTTCAGCGGGCAATGTATAACCAACATCGCCGGCGCCGAGTCTTTCGTTAGGACCTGCGCCTTTAGATTTAGGGTCGCCGCCTTGTATCATAAAACCTTCAATTACTCTGTGGAAGAGAAGTCCGTCGTAAAAACCTTCTTTCACTAATTTAATAAAGTTGTCTCTGTGTACAGGAGTATCGTTGTACAATTCGATTTTGATATCTCCTAAGGAAGTTTCTAATTTTATCATCGTGTTTTTTGTTTTAGTCTGTGAAAAAGCGTATTGACTCATTGAGAGTAACATCGCTACGGCAAATAGAATTTTTTTCATAATTTATAAAATTTTTCGCACTGCAAATTTAATATAAGTTTTTTAAAAATCTTTTTGTTTTTGATTTTTAATAGTTATTTTTGGATGTTTTTTTAACATTTACTTATATTTATCACTTAAATTGCAACTTAATTTGCATATTATCAGTTGATTGAGATTTTATATAGTTAACGAGAAAAGAATGTAAAAATTATAAAATAAATAATCAATGAGTACTTCTAAATTATTAAAGTTGGTAATAGCGCTGTTGATACCTATAATTTTGGCGCTTGTACCATCTTCTGTTTTCCCGTTTGATATTACGGTAGTAGAACAGAGAATTGTAGCGATATTTGCTTTTGCAGCTTTGATGTGGATTTTGGAACCTATTCCTATTTGGACAACTTCGGTTTCTGTGATTGTTCTTATGCTACTTACCACGTCAACAAGCATGATTAGTTTTTTAAAGTCAACAGAATCATCGTTTGGTGTAGCGATACCTTATAAAAATATAATGGCGACATTTGCCGATCCGGTTATCATGCTTTTCATGGGCGGATTTGTTCTTGCGATAATTGCGAGCAAGTATAAGCTTGATGCCGGTATTGCGAAAGCTATTTTGAAACCGTTTGGTACTAAATCGGAATATGTAATGCTTGGTTTTATTGTAGTAACAGCGGTATGTTCGATGTTTATGTCGAATACTGCAACAGCTGCTATGATGCTTACGATTTTGTCGCCGGTGTTGGCAACATTGCCTGCTAACGGTAAAGGCAGAATCGGTCTTGCGCTTAGTATTCCGATTGCAGCAAATGTCGGCGGTATTGGTACTCCTATCGGTACTCCTCCAAATGCTTTGGCTCAAAAATATCTTAATGATCCTGACGGCTTGAATCTTGGTATTTCTTTCGGTGAATGGATGTTATACATGATTCCGTTGGCTTTGGTGATATTGTTTTTTGCTTGGATAATATTACTTAGGATGTTTCCTTTCTCGCAAAAAAATATTGTTATCGATATAAAAGATTCGTTCAAAGCGGATACACCGAAAGCAAAAATCGTTTTGATTACTTTTATAGTTACAATATTGCTTTGGGTGAGCGATAAGTTAACAGGAATTAATGCAAATGTGGTTGCACTTATTCCGTTTGCAGTATTTTCTGTTACAGGAATTTTTACGAAGGATGACCTCAAAAAAATCGATTGGGATGTTTTGTGGCTTGTAGCCGGAGGTTTTGCACTTGGCGTAGGTCTTAATGATTCAGGACTTGCTAAAAATTTGTGTAATGCAATTCCGTTCGGTTCATGGCCGGCAATGCTTATTATAATAGGTTCTGGTGTTCTCTGTTGTTTGATGAGTACATTTATGTCTAACTCAGCAACAGCAGCTTTGTTGATTCCGATACTTTTGGCAGTTGGCAATTCAGACGATGTAGCACCGTTGATAGAACCGTTTGGCGGTATTTCTACATTGCTTGTAGGTCTTGCATTGAGTGCTTCGTTTGCAATGGCATTGCCGATTTCTACACCTCCAAACGCACTTGCGTATGCCAAAGGCTTTATCAAACAGAAAGATATGGCAAGTGTCGGTATTATTGTCGGTGTAATTGCATTGGCTTTGGCTTATATTGAATTGATTGTTTTGAAAGGGATGTAACAGTTACAAATAAAAGTCATAATAAAAATAAAAGGGAATTGTCTGATATTGATTTAGACAATTCCCTTTTTTTCGTGTATCAATCAGTGTGATAATTATTTCTGATCTTTTCTTGGAGTATCAATATTATAGTGCAAACCAACACTTTCGCGACGTCTGCGAGCCATTTTGATTACGAGGAATGCGGTGTTGATAGCGTTACGCAATTCGCAAAGAGGAATTGTAACTTTTGAATGTTTGTAAAGTTCTTCGGTTTCGTTGTAAAGGATGTACAAACGGTCCAAAGCGCGTTTCATTCTCAAGTTGGATCTTACGATACCTACGTAATAAGTCATAATCTGCTGCAATTCCTTGAAAGATTGAGTGATGAGGATGTTTTCTTCGTTGTTGACAGTTCCTTCGTCGTTCCATTCAGGAATATCGTTTCTGATTTGGAGTTTTCTTAGCAAATCTTTAGAATCCAAAGCCGAGCGGTGAGCAAATACCAAAGCTTCGAGCAATGAGTTAGAAGCCAAACGGTTAGCACCATGAAGTCCGGTGCATGAAGTTTCGCCTCCGGCATAAAGGTTATGAATTGTAGTACGTCCGTATTCGTCTACTCTGATACCGCCGCAAAGGTAATGAGCTGCGGGAACTACCGGAATAGGCTGTTTTGTGATATCGATACCAATGCTCAAACATTTTGCGTAAATATTTGGAAAATGTTTTTTAAGAGCTTCTGTATCAGTGCCTGTGGCATCGAGATAAACGTATTCGTCGCCTCTGATTTTCATTTCGTTGTCGATAGCGCGAGCCACTATATCGCGAGGAGCAAGGCAACCGCGTTCATCGTATTTTTCCATGAAAGTTTTGCCGTCTTGAGTTTTCAGGATTGCGCCAAAACCTCTCATGGCTTCAGTAATCAAGTAAGAAGGACGTTCGCCCGGATGATAAAGCGAAGTAGGGTGGAATTGAACAAATTCCATGTTGTCGATAACGCCTTTTGCTCTGTAAACCATTGCGATACCATCGCCGGTAGCAATAGGAGGATTTGTTGTTACCTGATAGATATTTCCGATACCGCCGGTAGCGAGATATGTAACTTTGGAAAGTATTTTTTCAACCTTTCCTGTCTGTTTGTTGAGAGCGTAAATACCGTAACATTCGATATTGTTGTCGTAACGTGTAACAGTCTGACCAAGATAGTGTTGAGTGATAAGTTCTACAGCAAAATAATGATCTACAATTGTAATATTCGGGTTTTTCTGGCAAGCTTTTACAAGAGAATGTTCAACCTCAAAACCTGTATTATCTTTGTGATGAAGGATTCTGAAATCAGAGTGGCCGCCTTCTTTGTGGAGGTCGAATGAGCCGTCTGGTCTCTTGTCGAAATCAATACCCCATTCCACGAGTTCTTTAATTCTTTCGGGGGCTTCTTCTACAACTATTTTTACGATGTTTTCTTTTGACAAGAAATCACCGGCAACCATAGTGTCGTGGATGTGTTTTTCAAACGAGTCAGTTGGATCTGTAACGGACGCGATACCGCCTTGTGCATAATTAGTATTTGCTTCAGTCACTTCGTTGGCTTTGGTGACAATCAGCACTTTACCATACTCAGCAGCCCTCAAGGCAAAACTTAGTCCGGCAACTCCGCTGCCTACTACAAGAAAATCTGTCGTACGCATGTTTTTATGTTTTTATAAATTTATACTTAAAATAAAGTTTTATCTGCTTGTATCAAAGAATATCTGCCCTGTCTTGATTCCGATTAACATAAATGTATTGTCAGAATCGTTGTTGTGGCGTATTCCCAATTGCGAAAATACATAAAAATTTTTTAGTATTTTGGGTTGGTATCTTAAATTGAGTGTGATATTTATCAGTTTTGTATCTTGACCTTGACACATCGTATTGTTGTAATCGTCTTTATGTTCGGTGTAAGGTCTTAAAATATTGTTACCGAGACTGTATTTGTCGTTGTAATCTTTTCCGTATTCTACAAAATCGGCGATAAATTCCGCACCGTATTCATGTTTTTGATATTTTAGTTGAAATAAGAACTCTTTAAGATTTGCTCCATAGGGATTTGCAACCGGTTGTGAAAAAAGTACGTATGCTGTTGTTGCATTGTTGTGCGAATACATGTATGGACGGATGTGATTGTATTCTGCCAAATATGAGAAATCTTTTACAAAACCTTTTGCTCCGATTTGAATCGAATATTTGTTTGCCCACCAGCCAGTTTTATCTTTTATTTCGGTAAGTTTGAACTCGTCGAGTACGAATTGACCATAAAGACAATGTGATTTCAAAAATTTCAGTTTACCAAAAGCTCCGATTATCTCGTTGTCAGGCGAACCGAGTGAATATTCTATCGGTCGTGTAAAAACCATAGGATTCAGGTAATGTAAATCTACGAAACGGCTGTTATTCAGCGAGTCGCGTCTTGTAAGTGTAACCGATTCAAAAATTCCTAAGTTGAGCCATTTTGTAGCATTCCACGACATAAAATGATATACAATCCATTTTGTTTTGTCTATCGGTGATTCAGAATCCAAACTTTTTGCACCGTTAACAGAGAATGTGTAATTGAATCCTCCGGCATTTACACCGAGATCAAAATAATACGTGCCGCTGTTGCTTGATGAAAAAAGCATGGAACGGTAGCCGTCGCCTACCGATTTTTTGCCTTTACCAAACGATACCATTAAGTATTTAGCCGGCAGATAGTTGGCGTAAAATTCAAAATATCTCAAGAAATAATTGTTGGTATTTTTGTCGAAATATCCGAATTGTGGAAAATATCCAATGGAATCGGCAAGTAGAGAAATTGTTTCAAGAGGTTTTGTGTAGCCGGATAAGATATTTGATGAGATTGTAAATTTTTCTTTGTAATTGTATGTTGCTGAAATACCGAAAATTGCATTATACAATTTATCTTTTGGTTCAGATTGAAAACCCGTACTGAGTTCCAATACGGGTTCAATACAGAAAATATTGTTACGGTTTTCTGTAACATATTTCAATTCATAATCTCCTTTTGCAGTATCGGCAAAAGAAGTGAATTGTTTGATTTCTGAATGAAAATTTTTGTTGTCGAAATTTGCTTTTTCAATCGAATCTGCTTCAAAACTGTTGATTATCACGTTGCGGTTTTGAGCATTAGCAGAAATGTTAATACTCAAGCCCAACAATGCGTTGATAACAAATATTTTGGCTGAGAGTTTCATTTATTTAATCTCTACAGTTTTTTAATTTTCTTTAGCTTGATTTTCTTTTGTTTGTTGCATTTTCTCTTGTCTTCTTTTTCTGAGAGTGAGCAATGCTTGCGGGATATGGAATAGTGCCATCAAAAGAATAAATACAATTAAAATCATTCTTGAAAACGAAGTGTCAGTATATCCTGCTAAATACCAAGCAATTGCAGCTACCAAGCAATTGATACCGATAAGTATTGTATCAATCCATTTAGCACTCAATCCCAAGGCTTTTAGTCTGTAATGGATATGATGATTATCCGGCAACATGATTGGTCTGTGAAGTACTCTACGGATAAACATCACTCTTACAACATCGAATAATGGAACTATCATAAACGAAACTGCAACAGCAATAGAGTGATTTACAGGATGTTTTACTAATGTAGTATTCAAGTTGTATTCCATAAATTTCATTGCCATCAAGCAGCAAAAAATTCCAACAAGTTGACTTCCTGTATCACCCATAAATATTTTGTTCTTTTGACTGAAAAGATTGTATCTCAAGAATCCGATAACAGCTCCGATAAAACAAGCTCCAAGAGCAGTCATAAAATACAAACCTTCTCTGTAGAACCATACCGAAAAAAACAAAGTTGTAGTAATTCCGAGCAAACCGGCAAGACCGTCAACACCATCAATGAGGTTATATGCATTGATTACAAAGATGATAAGTCCGACAGAAAGTATAATTCCAACAAAATACGGAATTTCTGTTATGCCAAAAAGACCGCAAAGATTAGTGATTCTGACATTTCCTACTACACATAATATAAGTGAGGAAATAATTTGTCCTATAAGTTTTGTAACAGGAGCAATCATCAAGATGTCGTCTTTTACACCAATAAAAAACAACATCACTGCTGATGCTGCAAATATTTGGATAAAATGACATTGTTCACCTTGACAAAAAATTAACATACTGATTAACAAACCGCTGAAAATTCCAATACCACCCATGGTAGGAATTACACCTTTGTGCAAACGGCGTTCATCTGGTTTCTCGCAAAGATTTTTCATTTTTGCGACTGATACGATGGATGGAATCGAAATCCAACAAATAATGGCAGCTAATATTAATCCGCCGAAAATTTGGAAGAACTTAAAGTATTCACCCATGTAGTTTTGTAATTCTAACATAGCTTTTTTTGTTGAAAAATTCTTTAATTTTAAACTCACAAATATACGATTTATTTTTTTAATATGAAGAAATAAAAAGAAAATTTAAAGGTTCGTATACATTCTTAATGATAAGTTCAGTTTTTTAATAAATTTGTTTAACCATTATATTCTATATTTGTAAAATCAAAATTTTGATAATAAGCTATATTCTAACAATTTAAAAAAAAAGGACGTGTATCTTGTAATTGGTGCAACGGAAATGGTTGGAGCCCATCTGACATGTACGATGTTGAAGCAGGGGTTACGGGTGCGTTGTACCAAACGCAAAGGTGACGACATCTTAATAACCAAGCATTATCTTAGCTTTTATTCTAATGATTATGAAAATCTTTTCAGCGAGATAGAATGGGTAGATGCCGATTCTTCCGACCTCGAAAGTATGCTTGATGCGATGGAAGGCATCGATGTTGCTTTCTGTTGTGAACGTCCGTATCTTAATTCAAAACATCATTTCAACGATAATATTGACGAAATCCGAAATATTCTTGTAGCAGTACAAGATGCTGAGGTTGAGTACTTTTACTATTTAAGCAGTTTCGAGGCATTAGGTGAAGAGGCTGATTGTAAAGAAATTACCGAAACTTCTGAACGTAATCCCAAAGGTGATTATCCGGTGATGTCTCAACTTGCATATCTTTGCGAAATGGAAGTACAACGCGCTCTCAATGAGGGTGTTAAAGGCGGAATCGTAAATCCTACCGTTGTAATTGGTCCCGGCGATTGGAAAAAAGATACATCAAGAATTTTCACATACGCATTGTTGAAGTCATATTATACAAAAGGTGTTACCGGTTTTGTTGGCGTAAACGATGTGGTAAAATGTTTGATGTCGATGGCGAAAAAAAGAATTACTGGCGAAAAATTTATTCTTTGTTCGCAGTGTATCAGCTATTATCAATTGTTGAAATATATTGCAGATTCGTTTGGTATAAAACCTCCTAACAAATATGCAAACGGTTTCCGTTTGATGATAGGAAAAATAATGGTATTTTTCAAATCATTGTTTATTGGTCGTCGTCCTTTTATAGATGATGAATTTCTCAACCGTTTGGTATCTTTCAAATTATATTCAAATACAAAAAGTATGGGACGTATCATTGTTGACTATGAGCCAATCGATCAAGTAGTTGACGAGGTGTGCGCCATTTATCTGAAGGATAATCCCGAAAAACAGAAAAAAATTTATAAATTTGCGTAATTTTCAATACGCATTATGGATATCAGACAAATCAACAATAATATTTCAGAAAAAGAGCAGGAACTGGATAAAAAACTTCGTCCGCTTACTTTTGATGATTTCAATGGTCAAAAAAAGTTGCGTGAAAATCTCGAAGTTTTTGTAAAAGCTGCCAAAATGCGTGGTGAAGCTCTTGACCACGTATTGTTTCACGGACCTCCGGGTTTAGGAAAAACCACACTTTCTAATATTATAGCAAACGAACTCGGCGTTGGAATGAAAACCACTTCGGGACCGGTACTCGATAAGCCGGGCGATTTGGCAGGTCTTCTTACCAATCTTGACGAAAGAGATGTACTTTTTATTGATGAAATTCACCGCTTAAGTCCTGTGGTAGAGGAATATCTGTATTCCGCAATGGAAGATTATAAGATTGACATCATGATAGATAAAGGTCCGGCAGCCAGATCGGTGCAATTATCACTTAATCCGTTTACACTTGTTGGTGCAACAACTCGTGCCGGATTGCTTACTGCGCCGTTGCGTGCGCGATTTGGTATCAATCTGCTTTTGGAATATTACGATATCGAGGTTTTGTCACGTATTATAATGCGTGCTGCAAAAATTCTTAATATCGAAATCGATCAGCCTGCTGCCGGTGAAATTGCATCTCGAAGCCGTGGTACTCCGCGTATTGCCAATTCATTGTTGCGACGTGTAAGAGATTTTGCACAAGTGAAAGGCAACGGTGCTATTGATTTGGAAATCACAAAGTATGCTCTTGATAATCTTAATATTGATTCTCTGGGTCTTGACGAGATGGACAACAAGATACTTTGTACAATTATTGATAAATTTCAAGGCGGACCTGTGGGTTTGAATACTATTGCAACCGCTGTAGGAGAGGATTCGGGAACTTTGGAAGAAGTTTACGAACCGTATCTCATTATGGAAGGTTTGCTGAAGCGAACACCTCGAGGTCGTGTTGTAACTGATTTTGCATACAAACATCTTGGTAAAAACCGGATGGATTTTGATGAACCTCAGTTGCAACTGTTTTAAAATAATTTTGGTTGACACGGCTCGTAACTCATTCTGTGCAACGGACATACTCCATGCTCAAGAATTGCGAGCCGATGTTCTTTTGTAGGATAACCTTTGTTTTTTTGCCAGTTGTAAACCGGATAATCTTTGGCAGCGTTGCAAATCCATTCGTCACGATAAGTTTTTGCGAGAATTGATGCAGCCGCTATTGACAAAAATTTTGCATCTCCTTTTACTACAGTTTGATACGGAATATCTCCATACGGGCGGAATTTGTTGCCGTCTACGATAATGAATTTCGGTCGTTCAGAAAGCATATCTAATGCCCGGTGCATGGCAGTTATCGAGGCTTGTAAGATGTTGATTTGATCAATTTCTTCATTAGAACACGATGCTACACCCCAGCAAACTGCATCTTTTATAATTTCGTCTCTTAGAATAAATCTTTTCTTTTCAGACAGTTGCTTTGAGTCATTTATATTTTTGTTGAAATAATCAGGCGGAAATATCACAGCAGCAGCCACTACAGGTCCTGCAAGACATCCTCTGCCAGCTTCGTCGCAACCGGCTTCGGGATATTTTTCTGTTTGGTAAAATGATTCCATAAATAAAATTGTAGTAAAAAAAGTTTAAAAAAAGAACCGAATACATCACTGATGTATTCGGTAGATAAATTGTTATGAATGTTGAAGTTAAATCAAAGGGATGTTAGCTTCGGCACATTCTTTACGCATTTCGTCGCTCCAGAGTGATGATTGGATTTCGCCGATGTGTGCTTTTCTTAAAAAGAACATGCAAAGTCTTGATTGGCCGATACCTCCGCCGATTGATTCGGGGAGTGTTCCGTCCAAAAGTCGTTTGTGGAAATACAGTTTTTTGCGTTCCAATTGATTTTCTATTTCCAATTGTTTTTCCAAAGCGGCTTTGTTAACACGGATACCCATTGATGAAATTTCGAATGAGCGACCGAGTATCGGATTCCATAAAATAATATCGCCGTTGAGTCCGTTGAATCCTTCTTCGTTTGGTGTTGACCAATCGTCGTAATCTGGAGCACGACCGTCATGTTTCTTACCGTCAGCGAGTTGACCTCCGATTCCCATTACGAATACCGCACCAAATTCTTTTGCAGCTGCGTCTTCGCGTTCTTTTGCCGTTTTGTTCGGATATTTTTTGAGTAATTCTGACGAACTGATAAATGTAATTTCAGAAGGTAATACCGGTTTGATTTCCGGATAGTTTTCGTAAACTACATATTCGGTTTTCAGCATTACAGAATAAATGCCTTTTACAACTTTTTTCAAGAATTTGAGATTTCTGTCTTCCGGATTGATGTGACGTTCCCAGTCCCATTGGTCAACATAAAGGGAGTGCAAATTGTCGAGTTCTTCGTCAGGACGTATTGCATTCATATCTGTGTAGATACCATAACCGGCTGGAATATTGTAGTCGGCGAGTGTCAGACGTTTCCATTTTGCAAGCGAGTGTACAACTTCGGCTTGTTTTTCGTTGAAATCTTTAATCGGAAAAGTTACCGGACGCTCTATACCATTGAGGTCGTCGTTGATACCTGTACCTTTTAATACAAACAGAGGTGCTGTTACTCTGCGTAATTTAAGTTCTGCGCTGAGGCAAGATTCAAAAAAATCCTTTACCTTTTTTATCGCCAATTCAGTCTGTTGCAAATCAAGAATCGGCTTGTAGCCTGCGGGTTTTATTAATTGTCCCATTTTTGTTTAAAAAAAATATATTGACTGTTATACAAATTTTTGGTTCTGAAAAACGGCATAAATTTAGAAAAATTTGCTAAGATTAACAAAAAAACCTAATTGATTTGATTTTATAAAAAAAAAATTACACCTTTGTATAATTTAAAAAAAACAGTATATAAATGAAAATCGCAGAGATACTAAAAAATACAAAAAAAGCATTGTTTTCTTTTGAGATTGTACCGCCGTTAAAAGGTCACAATCTTGAGGGGTTATACGAGAAATTGGATTTGCTTGCAGAGTTTAATCCGTTGAATATCAACATCACTTACCATCAGGATGAGTCAGTCTATGTGCCGGCAGAAAATGGTTTGATGCGCAAAAAAGTAATTCGTAA
Organism: Bacteroidales bacterium; assembly: GCA_017541145.1. Taxonomy (GTDB): domain Bacteria; phylum Bacteroidota; class Bacteroidia; order Bacteroidales; family UBA3824; genus UBA3824. The sequence continues at coordinate 13,805 of JAFXZT010000071.1, forward strand.
ACGTCCCGGAACAGTGGCTCTTGCTGCTGCTATCAAAAACCGTTATCCGAATGTAGAAACCGTTCCGCATTTGATTTGCGGCGGTATGACTAAACAAGATATTGAAAATATTCTTATTGATTTGAATTTCTTGGGAGTAGAAAACATCTTGGCATTGCGCGGCGATCCGGCTGTCGGAAGCAAATATTTTGTACCGGATCTTGAAGGACATGCTCATACAGATAGTCTTGTAAAACAAATAATGGATTTAAACAAAGGCATTTATTTAGACAAAGAACTCAAGAATACGGCTTGTACAAATTTTTCGGTAGCAGTAGCCGGTTATCCCGAAAAACATTTGGAAGCTCCGAATGCTGAAATAGACCTTCAGTACTTAAAGCAAAAAGTAGATGCAGGTGCAGATTATATTGTAACACAGATGTTTTTCGATAATCAGAAATTTTTTGAATGGGAAAAACGTTGTCGCGAGATTGGTATTACAGTTCCAATAGTACCGGCAATAAAACCGCTTGGTAAATTGCGTGATATTCAAACCATTCCGCAGATTTTCAGTCTTGATATGCCGTCCGATTTGGTAAAAGAATGTATGAAAGCCAAAGACGATTCCGAAATTTATCAGATTGGTATCGAATGGTGTATAAATCAGAGCAAGGAACTTATAGCACACGGAGTTCCGGCAGTACACTATTTTAGTGTAGGACGTACAGAAAATGTTAGGGAAATTGCGAAGGCAGTGTTTTAAGAAAAATATCTTTATCAAACAATAAAATCGGTACATTGTTTGATAAATAAAAAATTAGCGTAATTTTGCTTTGGGAAAACAAAAAATTTTTTTTAATTTTAACGGCTTGAAAATCGAAGTGAAATGAGAGATTTAATTTATAATTTAAGCATACGAAGCAAGTTGTTGTTGGGTTTCTTCTTTGTAACCGCAATATTTTTTGTATTAGGTATTTACCAATACAATGCGATTGTCGAGGTAAATAAATCCAACGAGTTGATAATATTTGCAAAAGATATGAATGCATCTGCTGCGCAGGTAAAATATCTTTTGGCAAACGATATGCTTGTACTTAGGAATTTCAGTTTTGCCAAAAACGAAAAAGAATTGAAAGCCCTTCACAAAGAGCATCTTGAATTGGAAGAAAAAGTAAACAAAGTTTTCGATTACGTGGAAAATGTTTGTACAAAATTTAAGAACGATCCCGTTATCAGTAAAACCTTCCGTGATACTATCAGCAAAGTTCATGATGACTATCGTGACGAATTTTGTCTCTCATACAAACAAATCTACGTTAACGAACGTATGATTATCAATCCTATTGAAATTGAAAATGTAATTCTTCAAAAAGAAATCGACGCAAGATTCAATACAGAAACCGAGCGTGTTGATACATCCGGACATCTTATTATTACTGGTACCGGTGACAAAGCCACAATCGATGAGATTTCAAAAAGCTATCTCAAAGAATTGAAAGGCGAACAAAAAAAGCATTACCAAATAATTTCACGTTACTTTGGAGTGTTCGACAAAAAATTGTCAATGGTAGAAATCAAGTCTAGTACTATTATCAACGAGGCGATGAATGCTTCCAAAGCTGCCAACGGTTCCAACATCAATTCTTTGATTATATTTTTACTTATCGGCATTACAGTTTCGATGTTGATGGCAATTTATGTTTCAGGATTGATTGTAAATCCGCTTGAAAAACTTATGAAATATGCAAAACGCCTTTCAGAAGGTGAATTGCCGGAGTTCAAAGACGAGGTTTACAACGATGAGGTTGGTCAGACAGTAGCATCTATTGAGCAGTTGACAATCGGTTTGCAGAAAACATCAGACTTCGCTCATGCTATCGGACAAGGTGACTTCAGTTCCAATTATCAACCTTTGTCAGACAAAGACGTGCTTGGCAACTCGTTGTTGAATATGCGTAAATCACTTCAAAACGCTAAGAAAGAAGAAAACAAACGTAAGGCAGAAGACGTTCAGCGAAATTGGACAACCGAAGGTCAGGCAACATTTGCAGAAATTCTCCGTCATCATACCGATGATATTTCAGAGCTTGCCGACGATATTATGGTAAACCTTGTACATTATATAAAGGCGAACCAAGGTGGAATTTTTATTTATCAGGATTCCGACCCGAACAATGTTTATTTGGAATTGCTTTCGGCTTATGCTTACAACCGCAAGAAATTCATAAAACGCGAAATTCGTCTTGGTGAAGGTCTTGTAGGTGCTTGTGCTCAAGAAAAGTACACTATATATCTTACTGACATCCCTGACGATTATATCGAAATAGAATCAGGAATCGGTTCTGCAAATCCGAAATCATTGCTTATCGTTCCGTTGAAAATCGAAAACGAAATTCTCGGAGTAATTGAGTTGGCTTCGTTTGTAGAAATGAAAGATTACGAAATCGAACTTGTAGAAAAAATTGCAGAATCTATTGCAGCTACACTTTCTACAGCGAGAATCAATACTCGTACTGCTTACCTTCTCGAACAGTCTAACACTCAGACTCAAGCGATGAAAGATCAGGAAGAGGAAATGAAACAGACCATCGAGGAGATGAAAGCTACTCAGGAAGACAGTATCAAACGTGAGGAAGATTTTACACGTGAGATTAAGGAAATGAAAGCTATCAACCGTACACTTGAGCAGCAAACTTCGCTTCAAGATTCTGAAATTGAAGATTTGAAAAACAAATTCAATACAGCGAATGCGTTGGTTCAAGAGCGTGAAAATTATGAAATTAATCTTTACGGAATTATTTCAGCTGCTATTATTACAACAGCCGATGATGGTACGATTAAATATGTAAACGATTTGTTCTCAACACTTTTGGGTTACAAGTCAGCCGAAGTATTGGGACGTAGCGTTTACAACATCCTTAGGTTTACATCCGGCGAAACCGAGATGGCAAAAGCACTTCAGGCAGAATTTGGTAACATCGTAAATACCAAAGGTCGCGAAGTAACAGTATATTCAAAAGAAGGCAATCCTCAGTTGTTCTGGCTTTCAGTTACAGCCAACATCTTCTCTACAAAAGTTGTTTATACATTGGTACTCAACGATTTGTCGAGTCTTTCCAACGAGCGTAAGAAATCACTCTCTTACGAAGAAGAAGCTCTTACTGCTAAGTTTGAACTTGAGAACAAGACCGAAATCTACGAAACACTTTTGGTTAAAAACAAAGTGGAACTTCCGGGTATCGAGCAAGAATTTACCTTGGTGACATTTGAGGATTATCGTATCGGTCTTAATATCATTGATATGCAGACCAAGAAATGGTTTGAAGCTATCAACAAGTTGTACGGTGATTTCAAGAGAAAGTCAGCACCGAAAGTAATATTACAATCACTTGATGAACTTATTGACTATTCCGGTTACCATTTCGGATTCGAGGATAAATATTTAAGAGATTCAAGTTATGCACGTTACGAAGAATTCAAATTTACCCACGATACATTTATTCAAACATTACAATCCAATCGACAGAGTTTTGCCAACGGTGAATCAATTTCGATGATACGTTTGATAATCTTCATAAAATCGTGGATAAGTTCATATAAGTCAATGCTTGACGAAGATTTTGTTAATACATTTAAGGCTAACGGTTTAGCGTAGTCGAATAGGAATTATTATTATGTTTTTTTGAGGTTGTTTCCTTTTTTTGAAGGAAACAACCTTTTTTGTTTTCCGTAGAGACGTTGCGTGCAACGTCTCATAAATCAAAATATATGTATTTTATGTTATTCAGACGTTGCACATAACGTCCCTACTGATGATATTAAGATAGATATGTCAGAAAAAATTATACGATTTCGATTCCCATTACCGTGATGTCGTCACGTTGTTCGCAATCGCCTTTGAATTTTACTAAATTATTCCAAATGTAATCACGTTGGTCGGACATATCAAGCAGAATAGATTCTTCAATTGTTGATATAAATCGTTTTGCCGTGTAACGTTTTCTGTTATCGTTGTTTTGATCGCTGATACCGTCTGAACTCATGTAGATACGGTCGCCAATGCTTACCGGTATTGTATGATCTTCAAAATTTACCGTTGCTTCGATATTTCGGAATTTACCGCCAATCTCTCTACGTGCTGTCTTGTAGGTAACTATCTTATTTTCAGCTTTTATATAGTGATAAACCGGAAATTTTGCTCCTTCGTATGTTAGCGTAATGTTGTCATCGTTTGTTTTGTTAATTTTACAAAGTACAGCTTCCATACCATCGTTGTTATCGGTTTCTTTTTGTTTTAACGATGTTCTGATTGCTTCGTTGAGTTCTTCAAGAATTTTTGCCGGAGATAATACTTTGTTCTGTTTTACAATTTGATCCAACAAGTTGATACCAATCAAACTCATAAATGCTCCCGGTACGCCGTGACCTGTACAATCTATTACTCCGAAGATATGTTGTTGTGTGTTGCCTTCTACATTATTGTCGTACCAATAGAAATCACCACTTACTATATCTTTGGGTTTATATATTATAAAAGCGTTGAAATAATTGTTCAGATATTGTTCTTGCGGCAATGCTGCTTGCTGAATGGTTTGTGCATAACGTATTGAACCCAAAGTGTTTTCTTTACTTCGTCTCAATTGTTCGTTTATTTGATTGAGGTAAGCTGCTTGACTTTCAAGTTCTTCTTTTTGTGCATTGATTTCAGCATTTTTTTCGTTGAGCATTCCGGTTTGTTTCTTTGTAGTGTAGAAAAGTCTGGAAATTATTGCTATTAAGACAATTAACGCTGCTACAAATGCCACACCGCAATATATAATTGTTGTATAATTAGAAATCTTAGAAATCTGAGCTTTTATCTGTTCGCTTTGTTTGATGATTCTGTCTTCTTGAAGTCTGCTCATTGTCATTTGTCCGAGAAGACCGTCGGCATTGTTAGCGTCGATTTGTACAGTGTTCAATTCAATAGTTTTTGGAACAGTATCGCCTTTAAGAATTTTTTCAGCTGTATTGATTGCTTCTTCGCTGCCGTCGGGGTAAAAGAATGTAGCATTAATTTTTCCGTCTTTTACAGCTTTGATACCGCCGTCTTCGCCCGCAGCACCGTCTGTACCGATAATAGTAATTGTGTCGGGGTCGATACCCAAATCGGTGATAGCTTCCCACGCGCCGATTGCCATATCATCGTTGTGAGAATAAATTACATTGCATGTACCGCCGTTTTCAAAAAACTTTTTTACTTGTTTGTACGCGTTTGATTTGCTCCATTCGCAATACAAATTGCCGGTGTGAACATATTTTTTGTCTTTTATGCTGTCAAGAGTTCCGTTGAAACCTTTGCCGCGCTCTATTGTTGCAGACGCGCCTTTCTGTCCGTGGAGTTCAAGGATTCGGGTGTGACCTTCTGCTACAAATGTTAAGTAATTCGCTGCCTTTGAACCAATTACAGTATTGTCTGCACCTATAAAACATGTATAATCGTCTGTAGTAATCTTACGGTCGATACATATTACAGGTATGCCGCTGCGATACACTTCTGAAACAATTTCAGTAAGAGCCGCAGCCTCGTTTGGAGAGACAATTAGTAAATCGATATTGTTGTTAACAAGTTTTTTGATATCTTCGATTTGTTTTTCGTTGGAATTTTGACCGTCAGTCATCAAAAGTTCGATATTTCCTCTTTGCATTGCGTTTGCTTTGATACTGCGATTCATCTGCAATCGCCAAAATGTATCAAAAGCGCATTGTGACAATCCAACTTTATACACTTTTTTCTTCTCTTCGTTGCAACTGTTAATAGTTAACGCTGCGAAAAGTATAGTTAGTAAACCTATAATATACAGTCTTTTACTGTTCATCCTTTATTCTCTAAAATCTATTTTTTGGCAGTGTAAATTTATTAAAAATTTATTTTGTTAAAAAGAAATTTAGCAATAAAATTACAAAAAGTTTGTTTTTTTTCGTAACAACTTGGTTTTCTGATTGTAAGATTAACTAATTACTTATTAGATGTTAACATTAATAGTGCGAATTTTTTTTATTACTTTGTTTGATATTGATATTCGCAGTTTTTTTCAGTTCGACTCTTTCATTTTAAAACACAACTAATCGAATAAATAAATTTGTAGAATCGAAAACAAAACGCTAATTTTGTACTAAACTATTAAAAGCTAAGCAACTATGAGCGAGTTTGTTGATTACGGTAATATTGATTTTGAAAGTATAAAAAACAGCAATTTTATTGACAAGTCGGGATTGTTGAACGTCTTGAACAATACTATCGGTACAGAAAATAAATTTTTGTGCATTTCCCGTCCGCGCCGTTTCGGAAAATCCGTAGCGGCAAAAATGGCTTACGCCTATTACGACCGCTCATGCAATTCTGAGGAACTGTTTGAAGGTCTGGAAATTACAAAATCGCCCGACTACAAAACTCATCTCAACAAATATCCGACAATTTATATTGATTGGAATAGATTTGCCAATATTCCTAAAAACGAAATATTAAAAGTTGCTCAAAAACGTTTTGTCGCCGACCTTAAAAAATCCTATCCATTTTTGGAGGAGCAAACTTCATTCGTTGATGCCCTCAGCGAAATAAATGAAAAGACCGGCGACAGATTTATCCTTATCATTGACGAATGGGATATGCTTGTGCGCGATGTGGAGCAAGATGTTCAAGACGTGTATGTTAATTTCTTACGTGCGATGTTCAAATCAAACAACGCCAACAAGTTGTTTCTCTTAGTATATATGACCGGTATATTGCCCATCATAAAAATAAAAACTCAATCAGCACTTAACAATTTCGTGGAGTACAGTGTAGTAGACCCCGGCAATACGGCAAAATACTACGGCTTTACAGAACAGGAAGTCGCTGCCCTCTGCAAAGAGAACGATATGGATTTTGAACTGATGAAGCACGCTTACGACGGATACATCATCGGCAGTGAAAAATCAATATTCAACCCGTTTTCGGTAATGCAGTCGATATTAAAACGCAGTTACAACAGTTTTTGGACAAAGACAGCATCGTTTATGGCTATTGAAACCTACCTGCACATAGATGCCGACAACGTTAGGTCAAAGATAATAGAAATGATGAATGGCGAATCTATCGCAGTAAGAGTATCAAGTTTTCGCAACGATATGAAAAATATTAACTCGTGCGATGACGTGCTTATCCTTCTTGTTCATCTCGGATATTTGTCGTATGATTCTGAAACTCAAAGTGTAACTATTCCAAATACTGAAGTTTCCGAAGAGTTTGAAAATGCAGTTAGTGTGGCGGGATGGGGCGAATTATCAAAGGCTGTTAATTCTTCACTTTCCCTTTTGAACGACACTATCAACCTCAAAAAGGATAAAATTGCCCGTGCTTTTGACGATTATCATTTTGAGGCATCGTCAATTCTTGAATTCAATGACGAAAACTCAATGCGTTGCGCCATAATTTTGGCATATTACGCTGCCAAACCGTTTTATAATATTTTTCACGAACTACCTACTGGTAAAGGTTTTGCAGACATCGTTTTTGTACCATTGCCAAACTCTCAACGTCCTGCAATAGTTGTGGAACTCAAATACGACCAGTCTGCAGACACCGCTATAAGTCAAATCAAACGCAAAAACTATCCTGCAAGTTTGAAAGGATTTTCAAAACGAATTATCCTATGCGGCATCAATTATAATAAGTCAACATCAAAACATGAAGTTGAGATGGAAGTAATTGAGTAACAGAAAAAAACGGACAAGTTATGAGCATAAAAGAATTTCAATTTTCCTTCTGTCCTATGTCCTTTTTTTGACTTGAAAAGTTATGCCGTTTTCAATAATTTATTAAACCAAACTTTTTTGACAAAGCAGTTTCTCGATTTTTGGAGTAAACATTTATGTGGAGAAATAGATTCTATTATAAAATAATCATAAAATAATCATAAAATGAAAAAGTTTTTACCATCTATCATAATTATATTGATATCATCGCTATTTTTTACATTATTATGGTATTTTCAAGGATATGAAAATAAAATAACGTGTTCATTATATTATGGTATTTTAAAGGTTGTTTGTTTTGTATTTTTTTGGATTGGTGCTGTAAAATTTATTTTGAAATTAAATTGGTATGGCCCATTAGGCTCATTATTAGTACCTGTTTTTTGGTTCAAATAAATCTGCTGATTTATACTGTAAATTACATAAAAATGACGGTTATTACATTATACCGGCAGTTAAGAAAGATTTTACAATGCTCTGTGAGTTTGGTTGGAAGTTTAATTTCTTAATAGGTAATAAACTTTTGTATAATAGTCAGACAGAGTTTGTGCAAAGTTCTGATACAATTCTTATTGGAATTATGAAAGAAGCAAGAATTAATAGGTGTTTTACATTTAAAAAATATCCGACTCATGAAGAAATAGAACATGCAAAAAAAGGATGGTATATGGAAGGTGATACAGAAAAGCCGTTTAATAAATATGCATATCTGTTTTTTAAAGCAATAATTTTAAAACAGGATAGTATAGGAAAAGCAGAAGCTAGTAAACCGAAAGGGAGATGGGCTAAATATGAACAAAATAAAAAATAAACACAAAACAATGAAAATCGATTTTTTATTATTTCTTTGTTTGTGTTTACCGTGGTAGAATTTAATCGCTGTGGTTGTCAAAAATAAAAATTTGTACACCTACATAAAAGAATTTCAAAAGTAGAAATTAAAATCTGTATAGTCGCGCAACTCAATTTTAATTTTGAAATGGATTCGTGCAGTGTTGCGCAAGTCAATTTTAATTTTGAAATGCACTTGAGTAGTGCTGCGCAACTCAATTTTAATTTTGAAATGCACTTGTGCAGCGTTGCGCAACTCAATTTTAATTTTGAAATGCACTTGAGTAGTGCTGCGCAAGTCAATTTCAATTTTGAAATGGTGTTGAGTAGCGTTGCGCAAATCAATTTTCGACTTGAGATGTACAGTAAACTTATCACAAAAGTCAATTTTGATTTTTTTTTGCACTTGAAATGACCTACAAAAATCAATTTTTGATTTGAGATGTACAAGAAACTTATTACGCAAATCCATTTTGATTTTGTTTTGCACTTGCGCAGCCTTACATGAAACATTTCAAACTTGCGATGTATATGGAATTGACTGCATATTTCCATTTTCAAAATGATTTTTATTTTATGACATGTTACATCTTTTGGTTTCTGAATATAAAATTGTTTTTTGCATCATTACAAATTTTCATTTTCAACAAAAAAATTAATTCCGTACTATTTCCGCACATCATGAGCTAACACGTTGTGAAATAGCGTGTTATTTCGTATTATTAGTTTTATTCTTTGCCTAAAAAATTAAAATATTGGGTGTGCCTAAATGAGAGCCGTGTACAAATTCGGAAAGGTTATAAAAAAAAAGCAATGAACCGAAGTTCATTGCTTTTGTACCCCAGGCCGGGATCGAACCGGCAAGGATGTTACTCCATTGGTGTTTGAGACCAACGCGTCTACCAATTCCGCCACCAGGGCAATTGTTGTTTTGTTTCAACGATGCAAAGGTATGTACTATTTTGGATTCTACCAAATTTTTTCGGAATTTTTTTTGTGTTTTTTTTCTGAAATATACAATGTCACACCGTAAATGGCTGGTATCAATAGATTTATAGTCCATAAAAAAATTGAAGAAATTGTGGGTGATGTGAAGTCTTCGGTGTACTTTTTTAGTACAATTACGGTTGCGGAACATCTTACGCCCAATTCTGCAAGTGCCGGTCGCGGTATAAAACTCATCATCGCGTATATTAAAAATACTGACATCAAGCCTTCCAAATAGTTGATGTCTATTCCAAAAGCTCTGATTGCTAAATAGTTTTGTGTGGAATAAACGATGTAGCGTATTAATGAGAGTAATATTATTTGTGATTTTTGTTTTGTATCGTACTTGCAAAAAAATTGCAGTTTGCTTAAAATCCCTTTCGAGGTCTGACTTTTTTTTACAAATGGTATTGTGTATTTCGGAAACCAGTATACAAGTAATACGACGATTGAAATTGTAAAACCGGTAATAATAAACCAATTGCTAACCAAGAAGTTGGCTTCTTGCAGATTTATATTACAGATTTTGAAATACAAACATGATATTGTACCGCAAAACATCATAATCGGCATTTGCGACAATCCGCAATATGCAGTGGCGAGAGCTCCTGAAATTCTGTTTTCGGGATTCAATACCGATGGTCTTCCGATTGCTTCGCCGATTCTGTTAGGCGTAAATATCGATGGTGGAATTCCTTTTAAAACACCGTTTATTGCCTCGCGTGTTGAGATTTTTTGTATCGGAAGCAATGATGTTTTCCATTTTGCTGATTCAAGATACCAATTCAGCGGTACGAGCAATATGGCTGTTATCAGTGGTAAATAACTGATAACTATTTTGTTGCTGTCTAAATCTTTTATTTTTTCAAAATGACCTTTTGATACATAGTACAACCCGATGTAAAATGCTATTACAAGTATTATTCTGATTGTTTTTTTAGTTTTGTGTGACAGGTTCATTTTTTGATTTAGGCTTGTAGTTTTTGTTGATAAGCGGCAACAACATCAGCATAGCAAATCCTCCGATAAGGAATGTAACATCCTGAACTCCATGTGTTACCAACGCAAATGCTCTTCCGTCGGGATCTTTGTCTACTCCATAAAGTGCCAACAATTCTATCGCGAGAAAATGCCATGTTCCCATTCCGCCCGGTGATGGTACTACAACACCGTATGTGCTTAGTACAAAAACTGTTAACGCACAACTTGCCGTTAGATGGTCGGTAAATGAGAATGCTTGGAATGCAAGATAGATGTCAAAATAATAAACGAAATTAATAAATAATGTGTGTAATATAAATTGTGTACGTTTTTTTAGTTTCAAGATTGTAAAAACTCCTTGTTTGAAGTTTTTTATTGTTGAACTTATTTTTTCACCTATTCCGAAAATATTTTTTTTGATTACAAATTTTATTGCAAAAATTCCGGCGATTGCTAAAATTACAAGTGCAGCGATAATCCACGGAATATTGTTTTCCATCTCAACAAGTCTTTCGCCGATAGAGGGATTTTCGTTTAATATTTGCGTAATTATATTGGATTGTGTAGCAAATACAACAATTGTAAGAGCCAGAAATACAAGCATATCGGCAATACGTTCTGTAACAACCGTACCAAAACTTACTGCAAAAGGAATTCCTTCGTATTTACTTGTAATACCGCATCTTATAAATTCTCCTGAGCGCGGTATCGCCATATTGGAGAGATACATAATCATTACCGATGAAAACATATTGACATCTCGTGGCGAATATCCGCAGGGTTCGAGTAAAAGTCGCCATCTCATTCCCCGGCTGTAATGTCCTATTAATCCTAAAATCAATGATAGAATTATCCAGCTCCATTTGGTATTCTTTATAGCATTTAGCATTGAATCAATATCTTGACCTCTGTAGGCAAGCCAAAAAATAAAAATACCTATAGCAAAAAATACAATAATTTTCAGAGCTGTTTTCAAATTTTTGTTCATCGGATTCTTGATTGAAAATTTTTTGCAAAGTTAATGGTTTATTGCGAAAAAAGATTTTATCTTTGGATAAAATTTCCTGTTATGAAAACAAACTATTTGTTAACATCATTATTAGTAGTAATCATAGGATTACAGAGCTCGGCTCAGACTTTCTCTCACAAGGAAGTTTATGACACGGATTTTACATTTACCGATGGTATTTATCTTACCAAAGATGATTTCCGTTTGAACAAGCCGATAGAGAAATCACGGATTAACAGTAATTTAGATCCCGATGATTTAACTTATTTTGAACATCTTGTAGAACAAAAAACAATATCAATATTTGATAATGTAGGTTCGGAGACAATAGTAGATGTTTCCAAAATATTCGGTTTTTGTTCATCGGGAACGGTATACGTATTACACAATTCTACATTTTCTCGGGTCGGAATTATCGGAAGTATTTGTCATTTCTTGGGATCCAAAACGGTTTTCAATCCGATATATTCTCCGTATTGGGGGATGTACGGACGTATGCCATATACTCAATCTACTACAACCGAACCTCAAGAATATTTTTTGGTTTTTGAGACGGGAGAAATTATGGAATATACTTCTGACAATTTGTTGATAATTTTGAAATCCGATCCTGCGCTTCACGACGAGTTTGCAGAATTGTCAAGGAAGAAACGTAATTCCAAAATATTTTATTACATGCGACAGTACAACGATAAACATCCGTTGTATATTCCGGTATATGAATAATTTATCTATCAACTAATAAATTTACATCTATGACACGAAGAATTTCATTATTACTATTTCTGCTGATGATTTCGCTAAGCGGATTCTCGCAGGAGAAAGTAGCGGGTGCCGATGCTATTCAAAAATTTTTGAAAACTACCACATGTGTAGTTTTGGACAATAATATCTTTGACAGCTACAATTCGGCAATAAAAAAAGCTGTAAAAGAATCTTGGACAATTACGCCGGTAGAATTTGTTAGTCAAGAAGATTTCAATCAACGAAAATTTGACGACAAATATTCATTTCTTATGATTACCAAGGATTATTACAAAGATGATGCTGACAAAATGAGTTACAAATTTATATCAGTATTGCTTGGCGGCAAATACGGAGCAGTTTATCACATGCCTACATTGGCAAGTTTTCCGCTTTCGTATTACGAAAATGCTGATTATGAGTTTTATAACTACAAGTTTGGACCGATTGTAAAATTCTTGCAGAATCATATCAATCTTACAAAATCTGATCCGTCGCTCACCGAGAAAAACATCATTCTGTATTACAACAAGAATGTGAGTGCCTTGGGTTCAAAAACTTTGTATGTTGTAAAATCAGATTTGGCAAGCGATGTCAACACCGAAGCCAAAGTAAAAGAGAATTACAGTAAACCTTTCAAAATCGTGGCAGAACACGAAGATCTTGAAGAAGTTATCGACGAAGGTGATAATAATACAGTTTTTGTACACAAAGTAGGACCTCCAAAGGGCAGTCCGCGAGTAGCAAGATGTTTCAACATCGTGATGGGTGTAGACGGCAAAATCTATTATTTTGATTTTCATAAGATTTCCGGCAAATCACCGGACGGATTTTTGAAATCGGATTTCAAGAAACTTGCAAAACAATAAAATTTTCTCAAGTTTCGCGAATAAAATTTTTCAACGGATAAAATGAATTAACTCAACTTTTGCAAGTAAGTTGTTTTATTTATCACCGAATTAAACTAATTACACAAATATTAGCAATGCGAATAAACATCATTTTCTATGAAACTGATGTTTTGCCAACTAATTCTTGCAGAACACTTTCTGAAACTTATTAGTGAATTAGTAAAAATAAAAACAATTTGTTGATTTTATTGATTTTTATTTGTCTATATTTGTTTGATTAGGTGATAAAAATTACTTGCGAAAGTGAGTTTATTAATTTGTTTTATCCGTTGTTCAAAATAAATTTGAAGGAGTGAAATAAATTGGAGAGAGGTTTTTGGAAATAAAATGAATTATTTTTTATAAAAACTTTTATAACCCAAAATTATCATATATATTTGTGAAATTTTAGAAACAAACATAAATAAGATTTTTAAATGAACGAAGAAGCGCAATTATACATTGACGATGCTGAAGAGAAAATGAAAGGAGCTGTTTCACACTACGAAACAGAACTTACAAAGGTACGCGCCGGCAAGGCATCACCTTCACTTTTGGCAGATATCAAGGTTGACTATTATGGAACAGAAACTCCTTTGAATCAGGTTGCTAATGTAGGAACTACAGATGCAAGAACAATAGTAGTACAGCCATGGGAAAAAAACATGCTCCCGAAAATTGAGAAAGAAATTCTCAAAGCTAATCTTGGTCTTACACCGATTAACAATGGTGAAATCATTCGTATTGTAATTCCGGCTTTGACTGAGGAGCGCAGAAAACAGCTCGTTAAGCAAGTAAAATCTGAAGGTGAAAACGCTAAGGTTGCTATCCGTAACGTAAGAAAGGATGCAAACAACTCTCTCAAACAGCTTGAAAAAGATGTTATTACCGAGGATGAATCCAAGGAAGGTCAGGATCTTGTTCAAAAGCTTACTGACAAATATGTTGCTCAAATTGATAAGATTTGTGAAGCTAAAGAAGCAGAAATCTTGACAGTATAACAATTTCTTAAAAAAATATTTATGGAAAAGGCCTGTATTTTCGCAGGCTTTTTTTATTTTTGCTATTGTGTTTATTGTTGAAATTTGAATTTAAATGAACTCGTTTGCTAAAAAGATTATAGTATTGATTGTCACTTTGTTGTTGACACGCTATACTTTTGCTCAATCCGAAGGTCTCATGCAAGAAAATTCTTACGTGAAATCTTTCGGTCGTGATGAGTTCAATGTTACAATTCAGTTTTATTCTGTCGGCGAAGATTCCAACGGATGTATTATTGCCGGAACTTCTGTCGGTTTGTATTTGATGGATTCCAACGGATTTAATACTTATTATACAGAAAGCGGTACGCAATTCAATAATTTTCGCGTAGATAAGTATCACAATATTTTTATTCTTGGCGATGTTGAAATCGGATATTTCAAACCTTATGACAATGGTAATTTTGATTTTGTTTCGCTTCGTGACGATGTTGATGTTGTCATTACTGATTTTATAGATTTACAAATCAAAGATGATTTTGTCTATTATATCGCAAAAAATGCAATTTATGTTTACGATTATCACAGTTTCAGAAAAGTACCGGTAGAGGGTATTGTAAAATCTGTAGCGTTCGGAAATTGTTGCTGTCTTCTTAGTTCTGAGGGTAACTTGTATTCTTTCAACGGATTCAAGTGTGATTATATTTGCAATCTTTCCAAAGCAGGTTTTGACATCCAACGTGTTAATTTCTTGAATCTCGAAGATACAACTCTTTGTATTACAGATAATAATCTCACATGTTTGCTACATCCTTACGATTTGGTAAACGGTGAAATTAATATACATGAAAAGCCGTTTCCAAATTTTATACGAGTTGGAAATTCTCAGACCGTGATTTCCGGTATGGCGTATGATCCTGTTTTGAAACGTATTGCAGTATCTTCCAATCATGGAATTTGGATTTTTTCTTATAAGGGAGATGAAGTACGTCCTATAAATTATTCATCAGGACTGCCATTATTAGATGTTCGTAAGGTATTTTTTGATTCCAAGCATAATCTTTGGGCTGTGCTTAGCAATTATCTTGCAAAAATAGATATTAATTCTGCATTGGTTTATTACAAAGAGCGTCAAGGAGTGTTTGGCGAGGTATTAAATTTTGCACATATCGACGGAAATTATTATTGTGGCTCGTTCAACGGATTGAGCAAAGCCATTGTAGATCATCATTCTCCGGGTTTTCAAACACATTTTTACAAAATAGAATTTGACAAAGCTGTAAATGCCAATCCGTGTTGGTCGGTAGTAAGTTTTGAAGGAGAGGTACTTGCTTGTACTACAGATGGTTTGTATCAAGTAGAAGGTCTCAAAGCACGACGTTTGGTTGGCGGCGTAAAGATGTATAATTGTATTTCTTCACCCAAATATCCCGGTAAATTATTCATAACTTCAGCTAAAGGTTTGATTATTGCTGATTATAAACATGTTAATCACAATATTGAAATTACCAATTACCATTTTATGAAAGGTTTTGATTATCCTGTAAAAGGTATAAAAATCGATAAACGTGGCAATTTGTGGGTATCATCTATTTTTGATGGATTGTTTTATATCGTTGGCAAAGATCCGAATTTTGACAAATATTCGTATGTTACTATTTCTAATAATTTAGGATTGAAGTGGATACGTCAATTGGTTTTCAATTTTGATAATGATAAGTTCAATGTTTTGGAGTACAGATATTATCATAGCGAATTGCCTGAGCGTGAAGATTTTTTTGCAAACGAAATTAATTTTGTTCCGGATTCGGCTTTGATGGATTATACGTATTTCCTTAATTTGGATTCTACAAATGATATCGTAATCAAAGACGGTAACAGCTTGTATTTAGCAGAACAAATTGAAGAAAATAAGTATAAATTTGATACCATAATACTCAAAGATCGTATTCGTGATATTTTGCAAATTACACGAAAAGATTCATTGCTGTATTTGGCTACAGGACAGGGACTTATAAAATATAATCTTAATCATTCAAAAACAGAATTGCCGGAGTGTCAACCTTTTGACGTGATAATTACCAATGTAAATTCCTTTGATTCAATACTTTTCAGAGGTTATAAATATTTTTCAAAAGGAGAACGGCATTTATATTCCGGCAGAGACGGCGAACCGGTTGTGTTAGGCAGTAATTATTCTTCGTTGAAATTTTCATACGCATCTGCTTCCTTAGAATGTCTTGATTTGATGAAATACAGTTTTTATCTTGAGGGTTATGATACTGCATGGTCAAAATATACAACGAATACATCTCATGATTATCTCAATTTGCCGCCTGGAACATATACATTTCATGTTAGAGCAAAAAATAGTGCGGGCGTTGTAAGTTCGGAAGCGGAATTTATTTTTACAATAAAAACTGCTTGGTACCTTACATGGTGGGCAATTTCGATTGATGCAATTATTGTTTTCTTGATTGTATATTTGGGTTTCAGATTGAAAACCAGAAGTTTGCATCGTGAAAATGTAAAATTGGAACGATTGGCATCCGAACGTAATTTTGAGATTATCCGTCAAAACGAGAAACTCAGATTGTTGTCGCTTGTGGCTTCCAAGACAGCAAACTGTATCATAATTTTGGAACCCAACGGAATAATTAAATATGTAAATCATTCATTTCAAAATATTTACGGTTACAGCCTTGATTCTTTTAAACAGAAATTCGGCAATAACTATTTTGAAGAAGAACTTATAAATAATTCGGAACATTCTGATATTATTCAGAAACTTATCGATTCAAAAGAATCTTATTCGTTTGAAAATTTCCATACGAGTGAATCTTTGGGAAAAATTTGGGTTCAAACCATAGTTGACCCTGTTTTTGACCGTCATGGAGAACTTTGTAATTGGATTATCAACGAAACTGATATCACGCAATTGAAAAAAGCTGACCAAGAAGTATTGCTTCAGACTAAGGCACTTACAGAAGCTTACATGGATTTGTCAGAACGCAAAGCCCAAATCGAATTTCAAAAACGTCAATTGTTGATTATTAATGAGCGTTTGGATACGGGATTCAAACAGATTCACCGTCAGAACATGACGATAAAAGATTCAATTCGTTATGCTCAGAGCATTCAGACTTCAATTTTGCCGTTGGATAAAGAAATTTCGGAATTTTTGGACTTTTTCATTATTTATTTGCCGAAAGATATAGTCAGCGGAGATTTCTACATGTACGAAAAATTGTCGGACGATTCGTTTATTACAATTGTTGCCGATTGTACAGGTCACGGAGTTCCGGGTGCATTTATGAGTTTGATTGGTTATAATATTTTGTCACAAATAATTAAAATTCAGAACATTACCGATCCGGTTGGAATTTTGGAAATCCTTAGTAGAAAACTTATCGAAGTATTAAAACAAAATGAGGAACAGAATTCTGACGGTATGGATATTTCTATTTGCCGTTTGGACAAAAATGGTGATTCTTACGATGTATCTTTCTCTGGTACAAGATGTTCAATTTATCTTTATAGCAAAGCTGAAAGTAAACTTCAGCGTATAAAAGGATCGCAACGTCAAATCGGTTGGGGAACTGAGTTTACCAAGATTCATCAATTTGTGTTACATCAATTTAAGTTGACAAAAGATGATTTTATAGTGATGCTCAGTGACGGACTTATCGATCAAAGTAACGACAATAGAAGGCGTTTCGGTTCAGAGCGTTTTTCTGAATTTTTGGCTTTAAATTCACAGGTTTCGATGCCTCAGATGGGTAAAAATCTTGGTAAAACATTGGATCAATTTATGAACGGATCGCCTCAGCGCGACGACATCACTGTTTTCGGTTTTAAAATTAAGTAAAGAATGGAACTTTTATCTCCTGCTAAAAATCTTGAAATAGGAATTGCTGCAATTAATTGCGGTGCTGACGCTGTTTATATCGGAGCATCGGATTTTGGTGCAAGAAAATCTGCGTCAAATTCGGTTGCTGATATCGAAAAGTTGGTAAATTATGCACATTTTTACGGTTCAAAAGTGTTTGTAACTTTTAATACTATTCTGTATGACAACGAGTTGCAGACTGCTGAAAAATTGATTTGGGATTTATACAATGTCGGAGTTGATGCCTTGATTATTCAGGATTTGGGAATTTTGGAGATGAATATCCCGCCGATAGAACTTCATGCAAGTACTCAAATGCATAATTACGACATCCGCAGAATAAAATTCTTTGATGATTTGGGATTTAAGAGAATTGTTTTAGCAAGAGAATGTTCTTTGGAAAAAATTCGAGAAGTAAGAAAATCAATCAAAGCCGAAATTGAATGTTTTGTTCACGGAGCATTGTGCGTAAGTCTTTCGGGACAGTGTTACATGTCGGCAAAAATTGGCGGTCGCTCTGCAAATCGTGGCGAATGTGCACAGGCTTGCAGATTGAAATATTCACTTTTGAACATCGATAATAAACTTTTGATAAAAGATTCTTACTTGCTTTCACTCAAGGATTTCGCTCTTTACGAACATCTCAAACAAATGATGAATGCCGGCGTAAATTCTTTGAAAATCGAAGGCCGTTTGAAAGATGTTTCATACGTTTCGGATGTTACAGCTTTTTATCGCAAAGCCATTGATTCTATGCTTGAAAATCAAAAGAAAGATTCTTCCGGAAAATGTTTTTATGATTTTGAACCGGATGTTAATAAGGTTTTCAATCGTGGTTTTACAAAATATTTTTTCTTGCCGGAAGTCGGTAAAATGGCAAATTTCGTTTCGCCTAAGTCGATGGGAGAGTATTTGGGTAAGTTAACGAGTAAAAAAGGTAACTTGTTGACAATTAACACCAAAAGTAAACTTTCAAATGGCGACGGGATGTGTTTTATAAAAAATAATCAGCTCTTCGGCTTTCGGGCAGACAAAGTGAGCGGCAATTTGGTGGAAGCCAATACCGATAAGAATCTTACTGTCGGTACTGAAATTTACAGAAATCTTGATACTGAATTTCAGAAAAAAATCGAACATTCCAAAACTTTAAGAAAAGTTGGTTTGGATCTGAAATTGAATCTTTGTCGCGAAGATTTTTCTGTAGAAATTACCGACGAAGATAATCTTTCTGTAAAAATGGCTGTCCCTTTTGAGTTTCAACTCGCCAAAGATTCGGCAAAATCTCTCGAAAATATCCGTCAAAATCTTCTGAAAGTTGGTGATAAGTTTTATGTAAGAGATGTTGAAACCGAAATAAAAAACAGCGAAGAAGTTCCGTTTATTCCAAATTCTGTAATTTCGGAATTGAGGAGAAATTTGTTGGAAAAATTGTCAGAAATTCGTCTTAAACATTTTGTACGTCGTGATTCAGAAAAGCCGCAACATCCTGATTTAAAATACTTTTTGCAATCAGGTGATTACAAGTTGAATGTTGCAAACAAATTGGCAAAACAATTTTATGAAAAGCACGGTTGTGAGGTGAAACAATCTGCTTTCGAATTGCTTAAAGATAATCGCAAGCAAGAGGTGATGACAACAAAATATTGTATCCGTCGCGAACTCGGATTTTGTCTGAAAACCAATCCGGATGTACCTCAAGAATGGAAATCAGACAAATTCGAATTGCAAGGTCCTTACGAAAATTTTGTTTTGAAATTCGATTGTAAGGATTGTGTTATGAGAATTTATTCAAAGTAGAAAATTATTTGGAAATCAATGCGTTACCGAATTCTTCGGTAATTGCCAAAAATTCTTTCCAAACATTTTCTTCAATTGGAATACCTTCTTTTTTTCTTTTAGCCATTGCGAATTTTTCAGGATCACCGGGCACCATAACTGTTTTACCTTCAAGAGGTTTCAAGTTCCTGATTGTTTCGCAAAGAGCTTTCATATTGTTGCTGAAAGTTTTTACGTTGGTGAATTTGCTGATGTCGATGGCTTGAAAGAAATGAGAAATACCGCGTTTTTTACTCATGTTGGAGCCGAACATCGGTTGCAAATCATGTCCGATGTTGCTGCCTGTCAACACGCTGCACAAAATTTCTACCATCATTCCCAATCCAAAGCCTTTGTAATCGCCGATAGGACGAACACATCTGGCTTTGAATGGGTCGGTGGTAAATTGTCCATTCTCGTCGTAAGCCAAACCATCTTCAAGTTTTTTGTTAGTTACCTTGTGATTTCTCACATAATTCCAACTAATTACCGATGTTGCCATATCCAAACAAAAAGGTTCTTCGCCTTCTATCGGACACGAGAAACAAATAGGATTTGTACCAAAAAATGGTTCAACCGCGTTGTGCGCTTTTACAAGAGAATTTGTATTAGTGTATGCAAAACCAATCATATTGTGTTTTGCGGCATATTCAGTAAAAAAATTTGCTGCTCCAAAGTGAGAAGAGTTTTTTACTGCAACGATTCCAGTACCGTATTTAGCTGCCATGTCAATACAAAAATCCATTGCAAATCTTCCGGCATGATGCCCAACCGCACCGTCTGCATCCAAAACTTTTGCACTACCGTTGTTTTTTATTATTTTGAAATCCGGGTTTTTGTTAAGTCTTCCTAAACGGAAACCTTCCTCGTAATGAGGAAAAAGTGCCAAGCCGTGAGTATCAATTCCTTTTAATGATGCTTCGGTGATGCTTTCTACCAAATTATTTGCAGAGTCCTGATTTACATGTAGTTTCAACAGAACATCTAACATAATATGCTTTAACTTTTCAGCATTAACGTATACCATAATTTACTCTTATTAAAACTCTTCTTCCCTTTTTCTATGCAATTATTTTACCAAAGTTCCTATTTTTTCGCCTTTTACTATTTTTTCTAGGTTACCTTTTTGGTTCATATCGAAAACCATAATCGGGAGATTGTTTTCCGAGCAAAGTGCAAATGCAGTTAAATCCATAACTTTCAACTTTCTTTGTATAGTTTCGTCGAAAGTAATTTCATCAAATTTGGTTGCATTCGGATCTTTTTCAGGGTCAGCAGTATAAATTCCGTCAACACGAGTACCTTTCAACAATACTTCAGCCTTGATTTCCAATCCTCTGAGAGCCGAAGCACTATCGGTTGTGAAATACGGATTTCCTGTACCGCCGGAGAAAACTACGATATAACCTTCTTCAAGAGCAGTGATTGCTCTGTTTTGAGAAAATCTTTCAGCGTAAGGTTCCATCAGTGTAGAAGTCAAGACTTTCGCTTTGCCGCCTAATTGCTGAATCATGCTTTGAATTGCAATAGCGTTGATTGTGGTTGCTAACATTCCCATGCTGTCCCCTTTTGCTCTGTCGATACCTTTTTTAGTTCCTTGAATTCCACGGAAGATATTTCCGCCGCCAACTACGATTCCTATTTGAACGCCTTGTTTGCTCAAATCGAGGATTTCTTGACAAAATGCTTCGAGAGTTTCTGCGTTGATACCGTACTTATCTGCTCCGGCTAATGCTTCGCCGCTAAGTTTCAAGAGGATACGTTTGTATTTCAATTCGCTCATTGTATTTTTTTATTTTAGAATTAATGTGTAATTTTACAATACCAAATTTATTAAAAATTATTGGGGCGAAAGTGATTTTCCCTCATTTTTTTACAGATTTTTTTTTTGACATTTTTATGAAACAAAACACAGCGCAAATACTTGAAGAAGAGTTGGTTATCTCGAAAGCAACAAGTCATCCGGAAAAAATGACTTTTAAATTTATCGACAATCAGAAACTCCAACTTCAGAATGGTGACATCGTTCTTAATACAATGGGCAGCAATTTTCTCGGTTTTGATTTGAAAAACGGGAACAATTCAGAACATCGTGTAATAGGAAATTATTTCTGCGGGGAGAGCGATTCTCTATACGAATTGCAGGATTCTCTATCCAAATTTCTTCAAGCCGAAGATACTTTGATTTTCGGTTCTTACGAGGCATTGTGTGCTGATGTTTTGGAATCGTTGTTGAACACAGAAGATATAATTATTTATGATTCAGCCATTTCTTTACCGATGCGCCGTGGCGTAAAAATTTGTAAGGCTGATAAATTAAGATTTCCGCATCAAGATTTTGATACTTTGGAAAATCATCTTAAATTAGCTCAGACAAAACGTTTGAGAGTAATTGTAACGGATGGTATTTTTTATGATTCGGGTACATGTGCCAATCTCCCGATAATCAGACAGTTGGCAGAAAAATATGATGCTTTGGTGATTGTAGATGACAGTTACGGATTTCTCACTTGCGGTAAGCAGGGCAGAGGCGCAGACGAATTTTGCGGAGTGAGAGGTTTTCAGGACTTGAAAATTGTCAACATGCAAAACGCATTGTGTTGTAATACAGGAGCTTTCGCTTCAGGAGATAAAAATATTATCGAACTCTTGAAATTGAGATCCCGTTGTTACAGAAATTCCATTTGTCCTGATCAACAGAGCATTAGCAACGCTAAACAAATTCTTGAAATTATTAGTAGTGATACTTCGAGAATCGAAAAACTTCACAACAATGCACATCTGTTTGTGAAAACACTTCAAAATCAAGGATTTGTATGTCAAAAACCGGTTGCCGGAATTGTAAGTTTTGTTTCAGAGATGTCACAAGAAAAAATAAAATCGGTTTTAAGACAAAATAATCTCATCGCCCAATATTCAAAGGTAGGAAAAAATACCTTGGTATCTTTCAAGATATCAGCAAGTTGGGATATGTAACAAAAAATATTTGTGAAAAATGAAAATTTCTTACAAAAAAAGTACCAAAATTAATTTTATTTACTTTATTTTTGTAAGAACTAAATTTGAAAAATTTACAACCTATGCTTAATCTTACACAGAGTCTAAAACAAATTCAGAAACTGTCGCCACAGCAGATTCAGCTTATCAAACTGCTTGAAATTCCGACAGTTCAGCTTGAGCAGCGAATCAAACGCGAGATTGAGGAAAATCCTGTGCTCGAAGAAGGCTCGGCAGAAAATGATGATAATGAAAGAGATCAACAGGATGTCAATGAAAATGATTATGAAAATTCTGATTCTCAAGAATCTGAACAAGATGATTATTCTTCAGATTCAGACGAAAATTACGAAGAAAAATCATTTGACGAAGACAAATCTGTTGAGGAGTATGCCGCAGATGATTATCTTGACGACGATGTAATTCCAAATTACCGTCTTACCGCAAATAATTATTCTGACGAGGACGAAGACCGCAAAAACGAAATTCCTTATTCTCAAGGTTCGTCTTTGCATGAGGCTTTAACTTCGCAGCTCGGTCTTGGTGTTTTGAACGAGCGTGAACAGCTTTTGGCAGAATATATTATCGGTAACATCGATGATGACGGCTATCTCAGACGCCCGATTTATTCTATTGTTGATGACATCGCTTTTTCTGCAAATATCGAAACAACAGAGAAAGAGTTGAATCATTTGCTGAGCATTATTCAAGAATTCGATCCGGCAGGAGTTGGTGCACGAGGCATTCAGGAATGTCTTATGATTCAGGTCGTTAGAAAATACAAAAATGGTGTTGGCGACAAAACTGTGCTTCGTACCGCTTGGCGTATTCTTCATGATTTTTTCCCGGAGTTTACTAAAAAACATTATGAGAAAATTCTCAATAAATTGGATGTCAGCGACAAAGTAATGCGTCAGGCTATTGAGGAAATTACTCACCTCAATCCGAAACCGGGCAGCGTGTTTGGCAGTATACTCGCAAAAAATTCTCAACATATCATTCCGGATTTTATTTTGGAAAACAACGACGGTGAACTTTTGTTGCACCTTAATTCCAAAAATGTTCCTGAATTGCGTCTTAATAAGACATATTCCAACATGATTGAGAATATGTCTAAGAAAAATGCAGATGCCAAAGAAAAAGAAACTTTGATGTTTGTAAAACAGAAACTTGACTCGGCAAAATGGTTTATTGAGGCAATTCGTCAGCGTCAGAATACATTGCTTGAGACCATGCGTGCAATTATTGATTTTCAGAAAGATTATTTTCAGGAAGGCGACGAAACCAAATTGCGTCCTATGATTCTGAAAGACATTGCAGAACGTACCGGTTTTGACATCTCTACGATTTCCAGAGTTGCCAATTCAAAATATATTCAGACACATTTTGGAATATTTCCGTTGAAATTTTTCTTCTCGGAAGGTATGCAAACCGATACAGGAGAAGAAGTTTCAACACGCGAAATCAAAAAAATCCTCAAAGAATGTATCGATCACGAGGAAAAACGTCATCCGCTGACAGACGAAAAACTTGCGAAAATACTTCAAGAGCGCGGTTATCAGATAGCGCGTCGTACTGTAGCAAAATATCGTGAGCAGATGAATATCCTTGTAGCTCGATTAAGAAAAGAGATGTAACAGACTGTATATGAAAGCACTATCTTTTTTTGTTCATCCGTTGATGATTCCGTTTTATGCCTTTTGGCTTATGATGGAAATAGAGAGACAATCGTATTCGCTCGATTTGTTGAAAAATGCAATGTTGCTGCTTGTGATGTTCATCGTGATAGTGCTGTATCCGTACATCTTCAAGTTCAATTTTTCGTTTAAATCGACCGACGGTTTAGAAGATATTGAGGCTGATTTTAGAACCCGAATCACGTTTGCATTGTATTTAAGCGTGTTTTACGTGGTATTTTCGGTTCTGATTAACCATCTCTCTACTCAGCATGATTGTTTCTATACGTGGGGATTTAAGTGCGTTTTTTACATATTTTTGTGCCCGTTGTGGGTGAATATTTTCTCAGGAAACGCCTTTAAACAGATATTCCCTAAGCATCAGAATTTGTTTTTGGGAAACATAAATGTTGCGCCGGGAGCTTTTGTCGGTGCGCTTTCAGGATTAATTTTGATGCTCGGTTACAACGAAGGATTGGATACATTTTGGCCGTTTATAATTTCGTTACTTATATTCGGTGCTTCGGGGATGTATTATGTTAACAAATATTCGCAAAGGTTTTCGTTTCATTTTTATGCGTACCTTTTCGGATTTTTGCAATCTGCGATTATCGTTTTGATTATGAAATAATTTTTTTGTGTAAGATTTTAATTAAGAGTATTTTATCAAACGGTTGTAATATAAAACTATAAAAAATTACCCCTGCATATCGCTGAATCTTTTTAGCCGATGTGCGGGGGTATTAATTTGTAGGTAAATATGTCAACCAAAACGATTTATTTGTCACACGTGATAATTACTGAACCAAAGTCCCAAGAGTTCATATTTGTTTTTGACCAATGGCGGCATGATTTCGGATAATTTGCTTCCAATACGGGTTCAAAATCTCTTGTGATAAAATCTTTGATTCGGGCTTCGTTTTGCCATTTGCAATTGTTGATAAGGTAAGGACCGTGTACATCAAGCAAAACTTCGCCTTGAAAATTGGGTTTGCTGTAAATTTTTAGGTGAGTGCCTTTGTCCACAGCGATTGCATCAAAAGTGTATTGTACAGCCTTTGGAAACGCCAATTGATTGCTTATATACTTGCCGTCGCCAACGTATTCGCCATACATATCAGGAACGTAAATTTTTGAAATATGTCCCTTTACTTCTTTGTCGGCGAGAAGTGTACCGGAGAAATGTACGCCGCAATTTCTTGTCGGATTAGGTTTTCCTGCCGGATTCATCATATAAAGCATCGGAATATCGCGCGTGTGCTGATTGTTTGTGATATCAGAACCTTTGCGATTCCATTTTTTTTCTCTGTAACCTCCTTTGGTTGATATAATTTTGACCACATCATTTTTACCGATGTTTCCAATTGTAAAACAGCCTTGTCGGTTGGAATAAGCAATTCCTTTATCTTCTCCGTTGATAAAAATCTTGTTGGTAACGCCTTCTATCGGATTGTTGGTAAGCGAATCGATGTTCCTAAAAATAACGCTACCTTTTTCCGGTCTTAGGTATATCACTTTGTCTTCTTCTTTAAGTTTCTCATACCCAGCTACCTTGTAGGTGTTAGTTGAAGTATCGTGATAACTTATTTTTGAAGCATCGATGTGGAAATTTAAGCTGGCTTTTATATCTTCAAAATATCCTTTTCCTACACCGTTGGTATTTGTAGTAATATCTTCTGTCTTACCTTCTAATACAAGTTTTGCAGTAGCTCCGGCGATGTTTAATTTTGTCTCCAAGTCTTTAATTGTAAACGAGATAACGCCTTTGCCCGGTTTTAATGCTAATGTACTGTTGTATTCGCCTTGCAAGATTGTTGCAACATCGGCATTTATTGTATCGCTGGAATATCCTTCCATTGAGGCAATTACATTGAGATTTCCGCATCTTTCTACGCCCGGAATTTCTGCGTAACCTGTAGCATCTGTTTGTAAATCAACTATTTGACCTGAGATGTCGGCTTTTATGTCAGCATTTGGCAAAGGTTCGCCGTCTTCTTTGTCCACTACTTTTACTGTTACATTTACTCTGTCTTTCAGTAAATCGATTTCTGTGGGGAAAATTTTTGAAAGTTTTTGAAACGGAGTTGACAATGTATCGGCACTTAGACATCCGCCGGAAGCTGTAATTATCGTCGGCTCAGACGAATGGAATATTACAGAGAAAAGTGAATAATTTACATTTGTAAATACAACTTCTCCGTTTTCGTTGCTGACTCCTGTTAATTTAATTGTGTCAGCGGCGAAGAATCTGAACGGTTTTGTTTTTATGAAAGAGAAATCGACATATTGAAAATCTACGTTAACATCTTTAATTTTCTCTTTACTGACTTGCTCTATAGTAGTGAATTGTACATCTTTGTCAAATCTCAATAACAGTAAAGCAGGCAGCAGTAGTAGCAAAAACAGCAGCAACCACCAATAATTGCGACTTTTTACTCTTACGATGTATTCAGCTTCGTCTTCTTTGTTGATGTATGTTTGCATGGTACAGTCGAGTTAAAGATGTTAACTAATAGAATTTCAATTTTTTATCCAGATTATTTTTTCGCTTTGGCTTCTACAACTGCTCCAATAGGAACGTCTTGAAGTTCTGCATAACCTTCGGAATCTGTTCTCAAAGTTTTTGTAATATTATTGTATTTTACAATAACTTCTGCATCTTTGATTACATTGTTTTTCTCGTCGATTACCTTGAATCTCATGTTATGAGTTTTGGGCTCCGGCTCCGGCGGCAATTGTATGGTTTCTACCTGAATTACTATTTTGTAATTAGGATTTGTACGCTCGTAAATAAAATTGTTAACATTGTTTTTGTTGCCGGATTCTGAAATTTGGTATGCGGTTACCTGTGTAGTATTTTTGATATTATTGAGAATAATCTGACCGTCAGCATTTGTGGTTGCTTTGATTGTTTCCTCGTTGTAATCAAATTGAAATTCTACATTATGAAGCAAATTGTTATTTTGGTCAACTACAGTAAAAATCATATCGCCTTTTGGTGTTACAATTATTTTGTAGTTGCCTTCGTCGTAACAAGTATAAGTCTGAATATTTTTTTTCTCCTTGTCGTCGGCTTCGTAAGCTTTCACAAAAGCGTTTTCTTTTACTTTTTCCAAAATGATAACACCGTTTTCATCGGATTTGGCAGATTGGATTTTGCCGTCGATTTCAAAAATAATATCTTCGTAAGGAGCATTAGAGAGGTCATCAGAATATACAACCTGAAATTTCATCGGAATTTTTCTGATGTTGATAAATTTTGCCAACAGACCTTTTTCTGCACCCGGAGTGTCATTTACGAAACCCCATTGAGTGATTACAGCGTGTTTTACACCCTTGTCGTTAACGATGTAAACATCATTCATATCAGGCACTTCGATACATTTGTAAATAAAATCTACGATATTATTATCTTCAAACTTTTTTACAGCAGTTATCAATTTGCTGATTTCATTACTTAGAATATCCTGAGCGAGACTTTTATCTTCGTCGGAAAGTTTTTGATAATTTACTGCTGTACCGGAAAACGAACTTGACCATGCTATTTTGTTGCCGTTTTCCAAGACGATAGGCTCAGCAAAAACTTTGTAGACATCGCTGTCCGGAAATGTTGCCTTTATTTGGCGATACATATTCGGAGCGGTTACCGCACTTCCCATCAGATATTTGATGTCGCTAATAATTTTGGTTGCTATTACATTCATAATTACTTAATTATTAGTTGTTTTTTGTTAGTAATATTGTTTTATTTTAAAATGTAAAAACAGAAACCATAAAACGGATGTATTTGTTGTACTAAATTCCGCTAATGGTTCCTGCTTTTTTTTGTATTAGATTTCTCTTTTTAATTATTTTTTGGTTTTAGACGATTTAGAGGATTTACCTTTCGCACAATAAACTCTGAAATACCATTCAGTTCTGTTGTTGTCGCCGCCGTTGATTCTTACTGTGATGTAATTGTCAGGAGCGTCTACATTAAATGATGCTCTCTTGAATGGTCCTTTTACAAAGCCTTTGGTTCTGTAAATTATTTTATCGTCAGAGATTTCTGATGCCTTACCGTTGTAAATTATCAACTCATCAGGAATTTCAAACATATCATAACCTATTGATACTGAACCTTTTGTTTTATCAATTCTTACGGTTTGAATTGTTGAGTGATATCCTTCTGATTTTACTTCGGTTCCGCATTCTACAGCAATATCGTTGATATCCAAAGATTTTTCCGGAATAGCAAGTGTTTTGTTTTCTTCAAACATAAACTGAGTTTTGTAAGCCGGATAATTATCGGCTTCTACAGTTGCTGAAATCTGAACAGTGCTGTCCATCGGAACGTCTTTGAAATTGAATACGCCGTTGGCATCCGAAATACCTTCAAGTTTTGTTTTGTCGTCGCCGTATTCGAGGTGAATTTTTGCACCTTCTATTACTTTGCCGGTTTTTTCGTCTGTAATCGTGAGCGTGATTCCTTTTACCGGTTCTGGCTCAGGCTCTTTAATTATTGCTGCCGTTGTATCTATTGCCGGTACTTCTGTTTTGGTAGTATCGGATACAAGCAACGGTTCTGACATTATTTCGTTGATTTTTGGTACAAGATATTCAACAATCAACCATCCCAAAAGTAAAATCGACGGAATCAACCAAATCAAAAAATCTAAATCTTTTCTACCTACTTGAATTTTCAACAATTCTTTTTCTTTGGCGCAGGTATACTCTATTTCAGTAGTTTTGTTTTTGTATTCGGTTGTGATAAAATATTTTCCGCGTTTGATTCCCGGTATAAATATCTTACCTTCGCTGTCAGTGATTTTGGTTACTACCTTGTGACCGTCATCTATCGTAACGCGCAAATTCGGCACTTTGGCTTTTTGCTTGTTGGTAACCTGAATTTCAAAATCCGAAATTACAGATTTCTCCAAAATCATACCGCCTTTGAATACGTAGTCGGTAACATCTTGTTGAAACGAGAATGTATGTCTGTGAGCACCCAAACCGTCAATAATTTGTGTACAAACCACATTAGAGCCGTAGTTTACTTTGTCGAGTGCTATTTCGCCGTTGTCGTTAGTATAGAACTCAGCTCTTGTATCATCGTTTTCGCAGCGAATCAATGTATTAACAATCGGATTGCCCTTTTCGTCTACTACTTTTATTGTCATGCAGCCGAAAGAAGATATTTTTCTTACCTTTATTTCAGCCATGTTCAATCCTTCGTGCGAAATCAGCGATGCAAACGCTTTTTGATATTGAGAGCTGTTGCTTTCGATTTTAAATTCTGTATCGGGAGGCATGTTATCAATTGATACTCTGCCGTTTCTGTCTGTACTTACAGTCATTTGTTTATCGTTGTAACTGAAAGTAACATCTATGCCCGGAATATAATCGCCTTTGTCGTCAATTACAGCTACTTCTATTTCTGCTGTAGGACGTGTACCGAGGAAAATATATTCTTTTTCGTTGATATCGCAAAAAAATGTCTGTTTACTATTTTTCTGTTTTACAACAACTTCTGTGCCTTCAGCGATATCTCGGAGTATTATTCTGCCTTGCGAATCTGTAGTTTCAAAATATGTTCTGCCATCGTAAGTGAAAGAAATTTCGGTATCTGCCAATGGTACGCCTTTAGCATCAGTGATTTGGAAATGCATATCGCAAGATTTTGTACCAATCAGCAAATGATATTCGTCGCTACCGTCGCAAAGGTATTCTGTAATTGTATCTTTGTCTTCGTTGGAATATGCCGAGAAGTTATCGCCGAGAGGAATATCTTCAAGGAAAACATATCCTTTGGAATCTGTAGTCAGCTGTGCAGTTTTTTTGTTGTAAACAACAGATACAGTTTCGTTGGAAGCCGGTTTGGAGTTTTTGATAACTTTTATTTTTACTGTATCTACTTTTGTAGGTATCAGTTTTTTGATAAGTTGGTTCTGAGCATTGAAGTCATCAGTATTAAAACCCCACTTTATAAGTACATAATTACACTTACCGTCCGGTTTTTGAATTCTGTAAATATTATCATAATCAGGTATTTCAATACATGAATCAAGTATATTAAACATTTCTTCCACATCGCTCATGCTGTTGTGGTAAAGCTGTTTGAATACCGCTTTATATAATTTGTTTACTTGATATTTGATTCTACCTTTAGCTGCGTTTTGTTCTTCTTCAGTAAGTTTTGAAAATGCTGCCGGCGTACCTTCAAATTCTGTGTGCCATGTTATTTTGTTTGGTCCGTCGAGCATTGGTTCTGCTAATACAGCATACTCTTTTCCTGTTGCAAACATCTTTTTCAGCTGGGTATATCTTTTGATATTCTCAGCTGTACCTTCGGTGAATACTGGTCTTATCGCCGAAATATCTGTTGTAATTATTGGCTGACTCATTATATTTTATAATGTTTGTTTTTTTGTTTTTCTGTTTTTCAATATTTTTCAGAATGCTAAATTATAAACTTTTTTCCATTTAATCAAAACAAATTGAAATTTAATCAATTTTTATCATGTGAAAATCCGTATTTTCCGTATCGCTGTCCCATTGGGCAAGACAATCAGCAGCTCCGCTTTCGGCATTTTGTTCACATGTGTACAAACATTGGTCGTAAGTGGTTTCGGTTTTGTTGCAAACCGCTTCTTGCGATTGTTTCATTACGAGTTTTCCATTCTGAAATGTTACTTCCAATGGGGCTACATATTCGTAACCGTTTGATTCTTTGTATGTAACTGAGCTGCCATTGTTTTTGATGTTGAATATTATTTCTACCCCGATGTTGCTGTCGTCGCCGCTTACAAGTTCGGTGGTTGACTTCCATTTTCCTTCTGCAAACGATGCGTCTTTGGCATCGTCCGGGATATTAAGAAGATTGTTTCCGCCGGCATATTTCAATGCTTGAGCTATTTGCAACAATGGTCCTATTTCTCTTTTCGATTGTACCGGTTTGGCTGTCTGTCGGAGTATTGAAATTATATCTGCGGCTTTTAGATTCGGATATTTGGATTTCATTAGTGCAACAGCTCCTGTTACAATTGGACTTGCCATACTTGTTCCGTCAAGATATTCATACTTGTTGCCCGGTACGCTTGAATATATCTTTACGCCCGGAGCTGAGATATTGGAATACGAGCCGTAGTTAGAAAAATCGGCTTTAGGTTTCGGTCCGTTGCTGTAGGCGGCTACTATCAATGCCTTGTTGCTGCGTGCAAACGGGTCGATACCTGTTAGAATATTTTGATTTCCTGCGGCAAGTACCAATACACAATTTTCTTCCAACGCAAATTCAAACAACTCATTCCAAAAGTCGTTTTCATCCTTGTAATAATTGTCGATAAGTTCCTGCTGTTGACTTTCCGGCAGCGATGTTACATTTTCATCAAAATATGTTCCTAACGACAGATTTACAACCGAAGCATCGTGATGAATAGCATACAAAATTCCGGCTACAATTCCTATTGATTGCATACAACCTTGGTCATCAGCCACTTGTATAGGCATCAATTTGCAGTTTGGTGCTATTCCGCAAAGTCCGACATTGTTGTCAACATTTCCTACCGCTGTACCTGCCACATGAGTTCCGTGTTCGTTGCCTTCGCTGTTGATTACTTTTACAGAGTGTTCGCCGTTGGTAACATTATACGGATTTACAATTTTACCTTTCAATTCCTTGTGATTCAAATCGAATCCGTTGTCGGCTATAGCTACTATTACGCTGGAATCTCCTTGTGTAATATCCCAAGCGTCGTAAGCTTGTACTTCATTAAAATACCATGATTTTTGGGGATCAGAAAAGGCGGGATCTTGTGACGGTTTTTTGCTTTGTTCAAACAAAGTGTTTGAAAATGCGAGTTTTACATTTGTAAATTTTTTCAGGGTATCAATCCATTGCTTGTATTCACCCTCCGGAGTTTGTACTTGCAAAAGATTGATTGCCGTATCGTAATATACAATCTTGAGATTTTCCTTATACGCTTCGTGAAGACTTCTGGCAAAATCCTCAAGTTTTACGCCCTTTGCAACTGCAATATTTACTTTGTCCGAAAATATTTTTCTCTGTCCCGGATCTTCGGGGTCTACCACAAGTTTTGCTGTATCCACCGGCGGAATTATCGTCGGGTTCTCCGGAAGTATCTCTTCGATTGGAGTTTCATCATGGATGTCTGTATTCTCATTATCTGTTACTTGCGGCGGTTCATTTTTACAAGACCTTAATATGAATACCACCAGCAATGCAAACAAAATACCTAATATAAACCATAACCACGCCGGAATTCCTTTACGTTTTGACTTTTCGTTGCTGTCATCAGTCGGCGGATTATCGTGTGGCGGTTGCGGCGTTACAGTTTGAGTCGTTATATTCTGATTTTCTTCGATTTGTGTGGCTTCGTTTGAAGTATCGGTTTCAGTATTTGCCGTCGGTTCCGATTGTACAGATAGTTGCGGAGTTGATTCTGTTACCGGAGTTATCGGTTTTTGAATTTTGGTTTCAATCTTGAAATTCTCCTTAATACTTTTTTCCGAACTGAAGCCCCAAGCCGTAAGAACAATTTTGTCGTCTTCTACAATTACATTATCAAAACTTGGAACCTCGATAGCAAGTTCCAAAAGTTCGCCGAGTTCTTTTTGATGAGGATCGGCAGAATCTTTCAATTCGTTGGCAAATGCCTTTATTTTATTAAGTATTTGCTGAAGTTTTACGCGTATAAACTCCTGACGTTCGGTGTTTAATTTTGTAAACTCTGTACCGTTAGAGATATAACTGCTCAGCCAATTAGCTTTACCGTTTTTAATAAGTGGTTCCGACAAAAAATCGCTGTATTGAGTTCCAAGACCTTGAGTAAGGAGGTCGCGAAGTTGCACATATCTGTCGTAAACCGGTACACCGTACCAAATTACCGGTCTATAATCTTGTAAATTAGCTGAATATATTATTTTCTTTATTGCCATGCTCGTCAATTTTTGCGAATAAAGGTAGAGGTATTTTTTGTAATACGAAAATTTTTATCAATTTATTTTAAATTTCGTCTTTAGGTGCGTACCGATGTATCCGCCCCTAAATTGATATATTTATTCAGCTTTCGTTTTTTTACATTTTTTTTAGCACGGAAAACACAGAACTAATTAAAATCACGGAATTATAAATTCAATTCTGTGTGTTCCGTGTTTAAAAATAACACTTGCGTAACTTGAGTTAATTACAAGATTACTTGCACCTTAAATAGCAACGCAAATTTTGATATTCCCGGATTATCAATATGTGACAATCTCCATACACCGTCTACTCTGAAGAACTTGAATATATTTTCGATACCAACTCCGGCTTCAAAATACGGTTTGTTGACATCGCCTAATGTTTCAGGAAAATCTATCAACGCATTGCTGCTACTGTTTTTATCGCTGATATCTCCTACAAGACCTTTCGCATAAACAATTTCTCTCCATTTAAGTTTTCGCATCAACGGTATCCTGTTTAAAATAAAACCGTTGAAATGATGTTCCATTGTTACACTGCAATATGTATCAGAAGCAAATTCGTAAAGATTCATCAAGTTAAACGCATATTTATCAAAAGCGTATGTTTCGTTACCCTCGTGAAGTTTCAAGAGCGGAAACGGTACTGTACCGAATACCTTTCCCGATTCTACAATATAAGTAAATTTCCCTATCGGGTTTACGTGCAATGTTTGTGTGAGTGTACCAACCATACGGTAATACTGATTGGTTTTACCCAAATTATTCCAACAACCGACCAAACCTGTTAACTCCAAAGTCGGATATCTTCCGTTGCCCATAGATTTACGGCTGAATTTGCCGTCTACAAATTTCTCATTATAACAGAAATGCAACTTGTAAAAAACTTCATAACTCTGTATCTTGTTGTAACTGATATCTTTGGCAGTATTGTGAAATTTAATAAACTGCGACGGATACAAATCACGGTATCTCATTCCGAATTCGTTGCTCAAACCGTTGAAAAATTCATGTTCATATACCGTTTCTGCTTCTCTTACAAGCAAAAGATGTTTATTAGGATGTTTCGACAAAATAGAAGTCAACATATTATCCTCCGAAAAAGCCTTATTGCTTTGTCCGAGCTGTTCATAATCATATTTGTAGTTAACATCAATTGTCCGGCGCGGATTCCTATTAAATAAGTACAACATCCCGACTCCGTATTTTACCTTCTTATCGTCAAAACCGTAAGCACCGTAAGCCGACAGACGGATATTTTTACTGAATTGTGTTGTTGTTCTGCCACCAAATCTTAATCGCCAACCTTCTATCGCATTGTGTGATATAAATTTGTAATAAGGTCCGTATTCTATATAACCGATTTTCCAATATCCGTTGATTATCATCTCGACTGAATTGGTAATTGTCTTAAAAACCGGAACTTCTTTTATAGAATCCACCATTTCGTAAATATTCAACTCTTTTTGTGACAGTTGTACATGTCGTTGTGAGTTCCAAAATGTTGTATCTTTATCGTTGGCATCCTCTTTTGTAATAGTTTCCTTGGCAGTTGTGGAGCTGAATGTATTATCATCGAATTGCGGATTCAGTTCAATATCTTTTCTGGTCATGGTTCTTCGTCCGAAAAATCCCATTGTAGAATCTGTCAAATTGAAATCCATAAACATCTCCTCTTTCTGTAAAAACCAAATACTATCCAATTTGGTATACTCCTGAGTGATAATCATATCATTGATATAATTGATGTTGACATCGTTTGCCATCTTAGCAGTTACCTTCTGAACAGCCCATGTAGTATCATTTATCCACATATCACCGGTAAAGGTATACGTTTGTTTGTGCTTGGGTTTAAAACTGATATGATACAAGTAACATCCGTTTTGATACAAACTGTCCAAAAGATAATATTTGTAATTAGATTTCCAGTAATCAGATAGCGGAGATACAAAATCATGTCCGAAAGCCGGAATATAATTTTTATAGATGTTGACATCGAGATACATCTGACCGGTATACTGAGCAACGGAATTGTTTTCAACACCGGATATTTTGTTGGCTTTTATCACCTCCTTCATTTTGGTAGGGTTGCTTCTGTGATACACATCCGATAGAGTTTCTGTAATCATTACCGGAAGATATACCTTACCCGTTTCGGCAGAGGTATCAGCATAATCAAATACAAAATTGAAATTATTTTTTACCAATCTGTTGTTCCTGAGAGTGTTTCCGACATTATTGATATCGAGTTCCATCTTGTTGTAAACCTCATATTTATAACAATCGAACTTTTCTGGATTATTTTTTTTGCGGTTAGCAGCCACATTTCTCATAATTCTCCACGCAGGATTTTCGCCCGGCAAAACAACAATCTCACCGAGTTCCATACTTGCGGCTCTCAGTTGAATATTTACTTCCTGATACGAATTCCTTTTAATCGGTTCTCTGTGAGTTTCATAACCCACCATCGAAAACTCCAGCGTATCGGAATTAACATGACCTTGAATAAAGAAATTACCTTCCAAATCCGAAATAGTACCGACCGTAGTATTAGCGAAAACGATATTAACGAAAGGCAACGTTTCCCCTGTTTCAGCGTCAGTTACCGTACCTCTAACCTTGGTTTGAGCGATAGTATTTAATGTAGTAAGTAATAATAGTGTGATTGTAAAAATATATTTCATCGTATATATCATCTTATAATTTTCCTGCCGCAAAGGTAATAATTATTTCGGTACGATATATCAACAATAAAAATGGTATATTACAATAGTTGTGTGTTCTTTTCGTGTACTAAGTCTTTCGTATTGCGCTTACCGTGGGTTTGTACCAACGTCGAAAATCCAACGCCGCGCCACGGCTACGCATTGTGCAGAAAATTTTCAGATGTGATGTTTGATTATAGTCGTGGGTGCGAACCCTCGGAACAATTATTCTTCTGTCACAAAATTCAAAAAAAATTTTTATCGGTTGTTGAAAAAGTATTAATTTAGCGGTTTGAGATTTTAACAATTTTATATAACAAAATCAAGTATGGAAAAATTTAAGCGTGCGGACTTGATAGCAGGTTGGGCGGCGTTTTTGGTTGCGTCAGTATCCTACTTGTTAACTATCGAGCCGACAGCAAGTTATTGGGATTGTGGTGAATTTATTTGTACTGCATTCCGTCAGGAGGTGGGTCATCCGCCGGGAGCTCCTTTCTTTATGATATTGGGAAGATTCTTCTCGCTTTTTGCTGGTGGCGATGTTACTAAGGTTGCTGCTTGTATCAACTCTATGAGTGCTTTGGCAAGCGGTTTTACTGTACTTTTCCTTTATTGGAGTATCAGCCATATTGCCAAGAAAATTATTGTGGGTGATAACAACGAAGTAAGTGTATTTCAGTCTATTGAAATTATTGGAAGTGCACTTGTAGGCTCGTTGGCTTTTGCATATACCGATACATTCTGGTTTAGTGCCGTTGAGGGTGAAGTGTATGCTATGTCAAGTCTTTTTACTGCGGTAGTTTTTTGGTGTATTCTCAAGTGGGAAGCGGTTGCTGACGAGAAATATTCCAACAGATGGCTTATTTTGATTTGTTATCTTATGGGATTGAGTATTGGTGTTCACTTGCTCAACTTGTTGGTAATACCTGCTATTGTACTTGTATACTATTTCAAGAAATATAAAGTTACAACCAAAGGTGTTATTTATTCGCTTTTGATTTCGTTTGTAATATTAGGCGGTATACTTTACGGTATAATTCCGGGTGTAGTTTGGGTGGCATCACGTTTTGAATTGGTATTTACCAACGGATTCGGTTTGCCATACAACACCGGTACATATATCTATGCTTTGCTTGGTATCGGAGGTTTGGCATACGGACTTTGGTACAGTTTCAAGAAAAAGAAAGTTGTATTGAACACTGCTTTGCTTGGTGTAGCCGTAATAATAATAGGTTACTCATGTTTTGCGATGATTGTAATTCGTTCGTTAGCAAATCCGCCTATGGACGAGAACAATCCGGATAATGTATTTGCATTGCAGAGTTATCTGAATCGTGAGCAATACGGCGACCGTCCGCTTATAAAAGGTGAGTATTTCAATTCAAAACAAACCGGTTATGATTTGGGAAGCCCTACATATATAAAGCGTAACGGTAGATACGAAATTGTTGATTACAAATCAAAACCTGTATACGACAAAGAGTCTACAACAATATTCCCTCGTATGTATAGTCCTGACCCGAGTCATATTAAGAGTTATCAGTATTGGGCAGGTATTACAAATACAGAGTCGAAACCGTCGTTTGGAGAGAATCTTACATTCTTCTTCAGATATCAGGTAGGGTATATGTATATCAGATATTTCTTGTGGAACTTTGTAGGACGTCAAAACGATATACAAGGTGTTGACGAGAATTTGATGAACGGTAACTGGATTTCGGGTGTATCTTTTATCGACAATGCCCGTCTTGGTGATCAAGATACATTGCCTGATTATCTTAAAAACAATAAAGGTAACAACCGTTATTTCTTTTTACCGTTGATATTGGGTATACTTGGTATGATATTCATGTTCAGAGAAAACATCGTAGGAAAACAATACTTCTGGATTGTGATGTTGATGTTTTTGATAACAGGAGTAGCAATTGTAGTATACTTGAATCAAACTCCGTATCAACCTCGTGAACGTGATTATGCTTACGCCGGAAGTTTCTATGCGTTTGCATTTTACATCGGATTTGGTGTAGCATATTTATGTAAACTGTCAGAAAAGCTTCTCAAGAAGCAGAATACAGCTGTTGCAGCAGTAGTATTGGCACTTGGATTTATCTGCGGACCGATAATTTTGGCTGCTGAAAACTGGGACGATCACGATCGTAGCGGACGATATACTGCAAGAGATTTTGCGAAGAATTATCTTGAGTCATGTGCGCCGAATGCTATATTGTTTACAAATGGTGACAACGATACATTCCCTCTTTGGTATGCTCAGGAGGTGGAAGGTATACGTACAGATGTTAGAGTTGTAAACTTGGCTTATAGCAATACCGATTGGTATAT
The DNA here is from genome assembly GCA_017541145.1 of Bacteroidales bacterium. Classification (GTDB taxonomy): domain Bacteria; phylum Bacteroidota; class Bacteroidia; order Bacteroidales; family UBA3824; genus UBA3824. The sequence goes on from JAFXZT010000071.1 coordinate 52,365, forward strand.
CAATCAGTTGCGTCGCAAAGCATATCTTTCTGACCCATTGCCGATTAGTATTGACAAAGATAAGTTGGTAGAAGGTTCAAGAGATATATCATATATCCAAGAAGTACCTCAACTTTTCTTACAAGAGAAGTACAACGATAATATCAATAAATATCAGAATACGCTCAACACCTTGCATGATGCTTTGGTATCTGTATTACAAAACAGCAGATTCAAAGAAGTATTGCCGAAAGATTATGAAGCAATTGTTGTTAACAATCAGTTGAAAGGTGATATATTGCAAATAGCAAGAATCATCAATTCGTTGTCACAGCAATACGCCAAATTCTCAATCAATCAAGAGAGTATTACAAGGTTGAAGAATCTTTCTGACGAATTGTGCAAACAAGTAGGAGCTGAGGCCGCACCTGTAGCATCTATTGTAGATTTTATTGCATCAGACGATGAGTATACAAAGATGACTGTGCAAAACGGTGAGAAGTTTGATTTTTCACCTACATACAACTTCTCGTTGAAAGTGGATAAGGCCAAAGTTTTGGCAAGCGGAATAGTTTCCGAAAAAGATTCTGCCAAGATTGTTGACAAGATAGTATGGAAACATCCGCACCATTATATTCGGAAAAACGAATTGATGGTGTTGGATATATTGGCACACAACAATTGGGAACGCCCTGTATATTTTGCAATAACAGTTGGAAGCGAAGCATTTCAGAATCTTGACGCGTATTTCCGTCTTGACGGTTTGGCATACAAAATTGTGCCGATAAAAACAGAACCTAAAAACGGAGACCGCGGTTTTGTAGATTCAGATGTTCTTTACGACAAATACATGAATGTATTCCAATGGGGAGGCATCAGTAATCCGAAAGTATATCTCGACGAAAACAACAACCGAATGCTCATGAATATCAAGAGTGGTTTTATGCGATTGGCAGAAACCTTGTTGTTGGAAAACAAACCTGAAAAAGCTGTTGAGGTATTGGATAAGTGTTACAAAGAATTGCCTTTGGATGTAATACCGGTATCATATTACGATATATTCCTCGGAACATCGTATTATGAGGCAGGTGCTGTAGACAAAGCGCATACAGTTTGGGACGCTTTGAAACTTAGAACACATCAGGAACTGATGTATTTTATGAATCTTGATTCATATCAGCAGAATATTGTACGAGACGATTATATGAGAGCAGTAGCTGTTACACATAATCTTGTAAATGCAATACGTGAATGTAAGGATATGGAATACGATCAGAAGTTCACAGAAGAATTTCTTGCTGATCTGAGACAAATACCGATGTTGTCAACAATTACACCGGCAATGGTAGAGACTTCAGAATTCATGAGTACATATCAGCGTATGAGTGATTTTGAGAAACAACTTGTACAAGTATACTTATATTTATTAGGAGTATTATAATATTACAAAAAGATGCAAGATCCGATAGTTCATCCGCCTGAGTTTATCAGACATTTTTTCAAGAAATACACATGGAAACTTGTTCCGGAAAACGAAGAAGACAGAGTAATCTATCTGACATTCGACGATGGACCGATTCCTGAGATGACACCCGGCACTTTGGATATGTTGAAACGTTACAACGCCAAAGCTACATTCTTTTGTGTCGGAGATAATGTAAGAAAATATCCTGAGATATATTCTCGCATTTTGGATGAGGGACATAGTGTCGGCAATCATACATACAATCATCTCAACGGTTTGAGAACTAAGGTGGCTGAATATCTGGATAATGTAAAACTTGCAGATCCTCTTATTAATTCCAATCTCTTTCGCCCGCCCCACGGTACGCTGAAACACAAGCAAACCTCGGAGCTGGCAAAAGAGAGAAGAATTATACTTTGGGATGTTTTAACCAAAGATTATGACAGGCGAATTTCCAAAGAAAGATGTTGGGCTAATGTATTAAATACAGTAACTCCGGGAGCAATTGTTGTTTTTCATGACAATCTTAAAGCCATGGAAAATCAGCGTTATGCTTTGGAACTTACTTTGGAACGTTACTCTCTCAATGGTTACAAATTTTTGGCTATACCTTACAAAAAGCTTTATGAAAATTAGTAATCATAATTCAAAAATAACAAGAAATAATAAAAAAAATTAAACTGTTCGAAACATGAGTCCAAGTCAACCGATACCAATTAACGTCCCTCTCGGTAGTGAAATTGATATCTTTATAGCAATATTGGTGATAGTAGGAGTCGTTTTAGGATTACGTCGCGGCGTAATAGTAGAATGTATCAGCATGTTTGCCGTATTGGTGATATTAACAATTAGCGTTAATATATCCAAATTATGTTACACTGAGATGTTGATAAATGGCAGTATCATTGCTGATTTGATAGCTATGATATTAATGACAATATTGTTTATATTAGGTTTGATATTTGTAGTAAGCAGAGTAAACTTCTATACAATGAAAGCTGTAGCCGGAACTGTGGCGGGACCTATTTACAAATATTTAGGAGCATTTTTCGGCGGTTTGAAATTCTATTTTATATCAGCTGTATTTCTTGTATCATTATTTACAGTTGACAAATATTCAAAATTTTTACCTGACTCGGCCAGAGATTCTCAACTTTCAAGAGGAAGTATTTGGATTGTAACATCTATTTTCCCATATTTGCAAATGGACAAATGGAAAGAACCTCACCAGTTTGATCGTCCTCCCGACTCCAATAATAATACCGAACCAACTAATTAAAAAAATATATATTACCATTATGATAGAAATCGGATATACCAACAAGATGACAGTAACAAGACTCACTCAAAACGGTGCTTACCTCGACGGTGAAGATCTTGGCGAAATATTATTACCAAACAAATTTGTAACTCCCGAAATAAAAGCAGGTGCTCAGATTGATGCTTTTGTATATTTGGACAGCGAAGACCGCCTTGTAGCTACTATACAGCATCCGTATACAGAAATCAATCATTTTGCATATCTTGAATGTGTACAAAACACACAACTTGGTGCATTTATGTATTGGGGACTTGATAAAGATTTGCTTGTACCAAAATCAGAACAAAAAGATAAATTCCTTGTAGGAAAAAAATATTTTGTATACGTATATCTTGATGAGGCATCGCAACGAATAGTAGCATCACAACGACTCAGCAAATTCCTTTCTGACCGTGATCCTGATTATTTGCCGGGCGATAAGTGTGACATCTTTGTTGCTAACGAAACTGAAATCGGTTACAAAGTAATTGTTGACAATTCTCATTGGGGAATGATTTACAAAACAGAACTATTCCGACCTGTAAAACCCGGTGATTATACATACGCATACGTAAAAAAAGTTCGTGACGACATGCGAATTGATATGATGCTTGAAAAAAGCAGTGTAAAAATTGTTGACGCTACCGAACAAGAAATATATCAACGTATCAAAGAAAACGGAGGATTATTACCTCTCAACGACAAATCAAGCCCGGAAGAAATTTTCAATGAGTTTGGTATCAGCAAGAAAATCTTCAAAAAAGCTGTTGGAGGATTATACAAATCCCGTTTAATAGAAATTACCGAACAAGGATTGAAATTGGTATAAGAAAAAAAATACGAAAAAAATAATTCATTTTCAAATCATTTTGCAACTATAAAGTAAAATTATGAAGGTCGTAGACAACTCCACAGAACAGTTTACACTGTCGATGTTGGACAATATTTCATCTATTATTGTCAAAAAATATATCCGATGTCAATACATCAGTCCGGATGATTTTGACGATTATGCACAGACACTCAGAACACGTTATTTGGCTAACAAGGAAAAAATTGAAGGCAAATTCAAAGGAGATTCCCAGCCGAAAACATACATGTCTGCCGTGTTGATGAATATGATGAAAGAAGAACTCAGATCCAGCACCAAATACAAGAAACGTACGGCCGAATTTGAAAAGGTAGCGGTAAAACAAGGCGACGAAGATAATTCTATCTCACCCGAAAATCGTACTGTTATTGAAAACGAAAAAAAACATCTTCAGAGAGTATTTTTAACATTGGGGAAAGAAAGAGCAAAAATTCTTATGTGTTGTAAAATGGTTTTTAAAATTAAAGTAACCGACAAAGATTTTGAAGAATATCTTGACGGTAGGCCTTCCAATGGTGCCGAAAATTATTTGACATTTTCGGAAGACGACCAGAGCAAAGATATTTATCAAAAACTCTGTATGATTACAAACCTTGTGGAAAACAAAGAAAACAAATCCGACGCAATAAGATTGTGGCTCAACAAAAAAATCGAGGAAAAAATACTCCCGAGGCTTAATTCCAACCATGTATCCAAGTATGACATGGAAACTTTCGGGATACTGTTGGAAGCAACATATTATTAATCTTAATAAAACGGAGGATACCATGAAAGAATTAGATCACAATCAGAAAGCAAGATTAGCCGATTACCTTAACGGTAGAACGGTAGATCTTACTGACGAAGAATTAAATATGCTTGCCGAGGATGATGAACTCGCCAACGAATGCTTGATGATAGCCGAAGTAGCTGATGATGCTCAGACTGCACAAGTAAAAAAAGAAGTCAAAACTTTCAGAATGAATCTTGTGTGGATTTCGGTTGCGGCTTGTTTAGTATTCGGAGTTTTGGTGGCTGTTTTTCACAACGACAATTCGCAAACTCCGTCAGTGGCTGTTATGCAGCAAGATATTACACAAAAAGGTTACAACGAGCTGTCTTCAGCCTCAAGGTTTCAGACCGCTTCTGTAAAAGGCGATTTCTTTTCTGCAAGACCCGACGTAGCTTTTGATATAGAACCCGCTCAACAAGACAAAGTTACTGACAACGATATTGTAAAAGTATTTGTTTCTGAAAACGCAAATCCTATATACGAAACCAAAGTTATTTCTAAAAAGGTAAAAGACAAAACTACCAAAAAAGTAAAAAAAGTTAAGATGGTAAAATTCGCTGACGGATTTGCTCAAGGCGTATATTCTTACAAAATTTATCATGACAACAACATCGTTGACAGAGGCGGATTTATGATAGGAGAAGAAGACGCTAAATAACTACAAAAAAAATTTGTACCGTTATAAAAACTTTTATACATTTGCTTGAACTCGTTTGAGTGGATGTATAAGAGTTTTTTTTTATTAAATAAAATTGATACTCAGATTATTATGGAATTCAATTGGGAAGATTTCAAAAACGCGTACAAGAATGAACAAGAAGCACGTCAGGCTTTTGTTGCATTAAGTGAGAAAATAATGCAGCTAAGATACCCTGACTATACAATCAAAAATTCTGATGATATTACAGAAACCAATACCAAAAAAGATCATAGTTTAGGTAAAAAAGGTATCATTTACTTGGCAAAGTATTTCTTGGACGGCGTTTCAAACTCCCGTAAAGGTCAGATCAGAAAATCTCTTAACGATAATCTGCCTTACATGAAGGCCAACAAAATCACTCAATGGGTTTTGCTTTTGCCTTTAACCTTCACTTCAGAGGAAGAATCTTGGTGGGAAAACTGGTCGCTGAGAATTAAACAGGAAAACGGTATCAATCCTATTGTGATTTTGGGTAATCATGTAGATAAGTTCCCGGCGTCGATACCGGAACTCGTTGAAAAATACAAAATCGATCAACTCGGTTTTGAAAATCTTAAAGCCGTTTACGAAGCCAAAGCTAAAGCCGCTGCTCAAGAAGTGGACAGCGACGATGATGATTTGCTCGATTTCGGTTTCGATGACAGCGACAACAAAGTTGAAAATACTTCTGAAACCGTTGCTACCCAAACAGTTGATACCAAAAACATCACTGCCGAAACAGTTCCCGGTACAGTAACTGTAAAAACCGAAACAGTTGAACAAAAAACCGTAGAATCTACTGTTGAAGAGCCTAAAACTCAGGCAGCTACTATCGATACATCTTCTATTACAGTGGATTCAGTTGAAACTGCGGCTCAAGATACTAAGTCAGAAGAAAAATCAGATAGTGATGTTACCGCCACTACAACTGTTACTACTACAACCACTACAGTAGAAACTACTGAAACAAAACCGGTAATAGATACAAGCAAAATATCTCAAATGATAGTAGATTCTGCAAAAGCAACTGTAGCTGCGATGCCGGCTCCGGCTGATAACGAATCAGAATCTAAGAAAACTGTTGCAACTGCTGCTACTTCCAAAAAAGAAGTAATTGCAGAGCCTACTCTTGATGAATTGGCTTATACAATAGATTTCAAAACTAAATTTGAAGCTCTCGAAACCGAAAAACTCGAACTTCCGGAAACTAAATCAAATAATCAACGCGCCGTATTTGACAAACGCCGTGATTTAAGCATTGTTACAAACTATCTTAATGATTTTGTTTTCGGTGATTTATCACAGTTTAGCGGTAACGAATTGAAGAAAAAAGCAAATGTATATATCCTCAACGAACAATTCTCAAGAGGTTTGTACATTTTTGAATATGCAAATCACAAAGGTCTTATCGACGAGGCACTTCAATACGATTATCAGAAAGGCGTAGACGAATGTCTTTTCCAACTCAATTTCAAATATTACATGATAAAAGGCGACCTTTTGTTTGCTCAGCGCGATTATATCAATGCTCATGAGTGTTATCAAAAGGCTCTCGAACTGAAAGAAGAGTTGAAAAACAAACTTACAAGCTCTTTGGAAGAAGAGTTAACTTATTATACATCAAGCACTATTGCAATTACCAAATCAATAGAACCGGATGTAAAAGTTTTGGAAGCAAACGCAGAATCATACCTTCAGATAGGTGATTTTACAACCGCAAAACAAAACTTTTCTTTGGCTCTTGATCTCGATCCTAACAATCAGGCATTGTTGAACAGATTCGATTTGGCAGATTACTTGGAATCGGGAACTACATTCAAATACAAATGGCTCAATTGGTTAGGAATATTCACCGCACCATGGTATTATTTCAGAGCCCGCAAGATAGACCCGACAATCAAAGAACTGTCAAAAGCCGAAAAACTTAGAAAACGTGCTATTTGGGGCGTTGTAGTAATCGCACTTATAATATTAGGTGCAGCATTATTATGGTGGTTGGCATGTCGTGTGGTAGAAACTGCAAGCGATGACAACAATATTCGTGTAGTTTCTACAGCAACTCCGCTTTCATTACAAATCAGCAAAGGCGATTATTATATGAGCAAAATATCAGCAGAAAATCCGCATTTCATCGATTCGGCAATTGCTGCTTACGAACGCGCTCTCAGAATCGACAATACTGATACAGTAGCAGAAAACGGATTCCAAAAAGCTACTATCGAAAGAGCTAACTATATAACAAGAGTTCAACAAGATATCACTACCGACAGTGCGCAATACTTCCTGAGTATGCGTCGTCCTACCGAGGGATTGAGATTGTTTAAATACAAATACGATCAAAACGATCCGTCAAAAGGTAAATTCGGCTACGTTGATACAAATGGTATCGTTAAGATTGCTCCGATGTTCGATTTCAATTACCGTACTATGGACGAACAAGGCGAAACATTCTACAACGGACGTGCTAAAGTTTGTTTGAAAGTTGGTCAAAGCGATACTGTTTACTTCTATATCGACCAATACGGTAACAAGATTAACGAATAAACTTAATAATTATTTTTTTTCATTTTCATTTTTATTTTGACAGTCAGCACATCTAAACATTTGTTGACTGTCTTTTTTTTATAATGGAGATGTCAAAAACATACACCTTATATATATAGTAAAAAAAAATGAAACACATCATAATATTAATCATGATGTTGACAACAAATATAATAGTGTCAGCACAAAGTTTCAACGGAAACATCATCTTGGGTTTCAACGCCTCACAAGTAGACGGTGACGAACAACAGGGATTCAAGAAAGCCGGTCTGAAAGGCGGTTTTACAGTTTCCGTACGCGATGAGGAAACATTGTCGTACGAATCGGGTTTGATTTTCTCCAACCGAGGCGCAAAAAAAGTAGAAAACGGTTACACTTATTTAAAAACAAGTTTCAACTATATTGAAGTTCCGGTATTGTTGAATATCAAGTTTTTAGACCGTTATTATGCTACAATTGGATTATCTTACAACGCTTTGATGTCATCACGGATAACAGATGCTACGGGATATGTTGAAAAAAATTCAACATTTATGCGTGATCACGATGCCAATATTGTTGCCGGACTTAAAGTATCATTTGCCAACAGTTTGGAATTTAGAGTTACATACAACTATTCAATATTTTGTATCGCCGAAGACCAAAACAGCCGATTCTGGCGCAACAATCTGTTAGGTTTTACCCTTGTAAAAAAACTGTCATTCCGTAATTAAACATCCCGAAAAATGAAAATTGTAGTAGGAATCACCGGAGCAAGCGGCAGTATATATGCTCAGCGACTTATCAAATACCTGTCAGAAAGTCCCGAAGTAGAAAAAAT
>JAFXZT010000072.1 GCA_017541145.1 Bacteroidales bacterium
GAAAAGTACACGTTCCATGTAATGAACGTAACGTGTCAACTGAATTTCAACGATAAAAATCTCACCGTCGGAGGATTTAGCTTTGATATCCACACGGTTGAATTTATCATCTTCGTTGATATTATTACTTTCACTTTCAAGAATTTCGATGATTTTACAATCCGGTTTGCCGAGAAAAACCTCGATAAAACCTTCAAGAACACCGAAATTTGCTTTGTCCCGTAAAAGTTTTTTAATCGCCCAATCAAAACGGATGTAGTTAATTTTGTTCATCTTACATGGAATTTTAGTTTTTGCAAAAATAAAAATTTTGTATTAAAAAGCCAAACGATTTTTTTTTATTGGATTTTTTTTTTAAAAAAATTCAATTCATTTTGTTTTTTGGAAAAAACATTTTAATTTTGCCGCGTCGAAAAATAAAAACTGATTAAAGAAAAGACATGTTAATAAATGTAAATAATATTTTACCCCACCCTCGAAAGGAGTACAATTTGCTGTTATTCAGTAAATTGTTGATACTTTTGGCGATTTTTGTATTAAATCCGGCAAAAGTTTTTTCTCAATCTATCGAGACAATCATTTTATGGATTATTTTGATAGTAGATTGATGTTTTGGAAAACAGATTGGAAAGAGATCTTCAAAAATATTGATAAATAGTAATATGAAAATGGTAAATGTAAGATTTATATTGATTATTTTCTGTACAACTATGTTTAATAATTTGAATGCTCAAAATTATTATCCAGAATCAGGTTCAGAACGTTTATATCAATTTGCAAAAATGGTAGGTGCACCATATACTAATTTGACGGATAGTGTTGCTAACAATTTTGATAAATTGGAATCTGATTTAATCAGATGGGCGTCCAGAAATTTTACAGTACAGGAAATTAATTTTTTTATTGCAAATAGAATTGATTCTTCAAATTGCCGACAAAAGGCACGGAATAAAATATGGAATTTCAATCGGAGGTCATATATTAAGAGCCGATTATACTATATAAAGTTTAAACATCACTATTTAAAACCATACAATTATCATATGAAATTTAATCAAAGATATTCAGATGGATACAATGCTTTTTTTAAACATTTAAGTTCAAATTATCCGGCATTATTGGATTCTTTGTATCAACAGCAATATGATATTAAACGAAATGATTTATTGAATCAATTAAATAAAATTGCAGTTGGTGATGCTATATATATTTTGGGATTAATTGATTCGTATAAAAGTATTCCGTTGTTAGAAACAATAATACAAGATACTTTGAAATATGAAAAATCCGACATCGAAGTAGCAAAATTGGCCTTAGCAAGGCTAGGTAATAGAATGTATGAGGATTCTATTTTGAAATACTCAACTTTTAGTGATACTATGTCTGAACGCAATCGCTTTAATGTATTTAATAATTATGTCTATATTTGTACACAACAATCAGCCTATAAATTTACAGATTTTTTACATTTCAAAGACGGTGATCCTAGGGATAGTACTGTTTATTTACATTCTGATTCAATAGGTACTGTTAAAGTATTTCTTTTTTTTCGTAAAAGAATTTTTTTCCCGGGTGCTTCATCATCATCGATTGTTATTTCGAATTTTTATATTCCTATACGATATTATACAATGGAATATTTATTTTGTAAATTGCACCATCCTTTATTTGATGGATTAGAAGAAAGTGGTTTTTTGAAGGTACCTGATGAGGAAATCGATACTCGAAAAGGTCGAAAATTTTTTTGCCATTATTTATTTGCAAAAGAATTTTGGAATGAGAAGTCAGAAAATATGCTTAAATGGTTGGAAGATAATAAAGACAACTATAAATTGAACAGACGTGTTTTGTTTTTTCCGATTGCCTATAATAATACAAGATATTATTAGTTAAATATAAAAGAAGTAATTTAAACGAAATAAACAATGAAAACTAACCTATTAATAATCTTGTCGTATATAATTCTGAATATGGAGCTTATATTGTAGAGCGGAAATTACAAACAACCGGCAATTTTATGGATTATAATTGCCATAGAACATATTGGTTTAAATATCAAATGCGTATTGTTCAAGATTATGAATGGGAACCTATTTTAGAACTTGAAGATTGGATGAATTTAAACGATGAAATAAAATGATGAAATTATTAATTATTAATTTATTTGTATTTTACTCTATATTATCGTTTGGACAGAATGATACTATTAAAGCTAGTTTATTATTGGATAAGCTAAATAAAAGTTCTAATTTATATAAAATTATTGATGAAATACAAGTAAATCCGATAGATTTAGTAGATTGTTATTATAATGATGATTTAAAATCATTATTATTGCCTCTATTATCTCGAGAAAAAATATTTGAACAACAATATAAACTAGGATGGAGTGATGAGTATACCAAAAGTTCAATTTTACTTTATTTAAAGGAAAGAAATTTAAATAATATTTATGATTCTATAGTTAATGATCCTTATTTATATTCTGTTTATACGGATAGTGTAAAATTGCAGTTTATTAATCAATTAGCATCTGAATATAATAAAAAAACTTGGATTCCTAATGGTTTACTCAAATTAGTTACAAATATAAAATGGTCTGAAAGCTATAGTATATTATACAATATTTGGGTAGCTGATGAAAAAAAAATAACGAGTATAGTTTTTAAACCTCTATTAAGTTTCCATTGTCCGGAAGCAATTCAAAAGTATAATTCTTTAATTGATAAGGCAATACAATTACAGAAAATTGACTTCCTATTAAAAGTATGGCGCGATGCCTTGAATTATCAAAAATATGGGTCTTATTGTTTAGATTTATATATTCGATTATTACATTGTGATACATTTTATTACTTTAACGATGAAGAGGCAGAAAACGATACAACATTGTGTAAAATACCATTTAATTATGCTATTTTATCACCATTTTTAAATCCGAAAGAAGAGTATATTACTTCTGAAAATTATGAATTTGCGCATCTAAAAGATTCTATATTTGATAGTTCTTATAAGAAAATAAAATATGATGATTATTCATATTCACAAATAAGCACTCAGATAATACAATTCATAGATTATTTTGAAAAACAGGTACAACCAAAAAAACAATTAATAGAAAAAAATGAACTCTATTGGAAACAAAATATGCCGTATTATAAAAAAGAAGTAATTGAACATGAAGAAAAATAACATGTATGTTACTGGCGGAAACGCCGCAATATTAAAGGATTACCACCGCAAAAGCGATTCGCTGGCGCAGTGGCAAATCAACTTTTTGCCTGATACTGCTACACAAATATACGGTTTTGACTATCTTGGCAGCGGTAGCCACGGAATCTACACAGGTTCAGAATATTACCCGTATTTATCCGGTAATTATGATTTACGTTTCAAATCCGTAGAATGTGGCAAAACTGACAAAGTGATTGTTGATTTTGGCAGTTATCCTGAAAGGGATTCAGTTGTTTTCAAAGACAAATGGGGCGTAAAACTCAAAGTTTCAAAAGGTA
>JAFXZT010000016.1 GCA_017541145.1 Bacteroidales bacterium
AAGTGAAAGTTATTTCAAACGTGCCGTCTGCCGACTATGTGTTTGAAAACGGCTATAATCTGCGTTCGCTCAACGAAGTTGAGGCATTTGTGAGTGAAAACAAACATTTGCCCGATGTGCCTTCGGCAAAGGAATTTAAGGCAAATGGCTACAAAATGGGTGATATGGATAATCTGTTGTTGCAAAAAATTGAGGAACTTACCCTCTATATAATAGAACAGCAGAAACAGATAGACGAACTGAAAAGCAAACTGAACGAGTAATATAGCCATGAAACACGTTGTTTACACTATATTGTTTGCAGTGCTTGCCGTGCAGGTGTTTTCGCAGGAAGTTGACGAAAAGACGGCGAGAATTGTGGCGGAGCGTTTTTTCCTAAAAAATTACGGACATAAGGCTTCGGTGGAAAATGTCATTGTGAAACAGTACAAGGGACATGAAAGCATCTACTACTGCAATTTGGACAGAGGTGGCTGGGTTGCAGTTCCCGCAAACCGCAATTTGAATCCTGTGGTTGCCCATTCCGACGAAGGTAGCGTTGATTTGAATAACGCCCCACAAGTGTTTTTGGACTGGATGGAACAATACGAATTTGTGGCGGATGTTGCAATGCAGGAAAAATGGTATAAAGAAGACAGACACAAGAAATGGGATGAGTTGCTTGTTGATGATTTTGATGAATTGAACGTATTGAAAAGCTACGTGAATCATTCCGAATTATTAAGTTCAAGATGGGGGCAATTCGGAACGAATGATGTAGGGTGTGGAGAAGCAGGTTATAATATTCTTATGCCAGAATCATCATGTGGTTCTGTATGTATTCATTGTGCGGCAGGGTGTCTTGCTGTAGCAGTAGGACAAATAATGAATTATTGGGGCTATGCGACTGGGGGCTATGCAAATTTTGACTGGTGGAATATGCCCGATGAACTTTCCATATATAGTCAAAATCTTTTCGATGAACAAATAGCAATTTCATATTTGTTCAAGAGAATTGGTGACAAAGTAGATATGGATTATTGTTTTGATTCCAAATGTCAATCAAGCGCATTACCAGAAGATGAGGGTAATGCATTTGAGGCTTTTGGATATAAAGATGATATGGATTATAAGAAAAAAAAATGGCACACCTACAATTCATGGGTGAATATATTAAAAACTGAAATTTTAGCGGAGCGACCTGTGTTGTATAATTATATTGGAAGACATTCTTTTGTGTGTGATGGATATGATTCTTCAAATGATAACTTTCATTTTAATTTTGGATGGAATGGGGCGTATAATTATTGGATAGATTTTGAAGATATTGATGACATTCCTGGCTGTGATTTATGTCAAAATTATACTTCTTTGTCAAATCATACATGTTTAATAAATATTCGACCAAATGTTTCGTCTGTTATTAATTTAACAAATAAAACAATCTCAACACCAGCAACACAATCCTATGCCACAAATACCACGTATCAGGCAAAGAGTTACATTTCTGTTGCCGGAGGCAGCAGTTATGTAAACGTAATGGATAGTTCATCATGTAGATTTATTGCGGGTGATAGTGTGCTACTTAAACCAGGATTCCATGCTCAAGCAGGGACCTCATTGTTGTGTAAAATATTTAAAAGACCAGCATTAAAGGAAGGCGATTTAACAGCACCTGATGACTTTTCTATAATCACCTATAGCGATGATAAGAACAACGAAAACACGTTTGAAAATGAGATTGCAAACTTATTTGAAGTTTATCCTAATCCTGCCAAAAACGAAATAACCATATCATTGAAGAAATCTAAAGAAAAAGATATAACTTTGATACAAATTTATAATTCGATTGGTGTACAAATGTTTGAACGAACGACTGACAAACTTTCTATAACAGTTGATGTTTCAGGTTTTCCAATTGGGCAGTACATTATTAATGTTAAGAATAATTCAAGAATTTATTGTAAATCATTTATAAAAAATTAAGACAATGAAAAAGTATGTTATTTTAGTAACAATTTTATTCGGATTAGGTGCGTCCTCGTGCAAGAAAGAAGATACTGTGGTAGATGGGGTTCCATATTCAGGATATGTGCTGTATAAGTGCAATGGAGATTATGAGAATTTTGTTATGGTTGGATATTCTGTAGAGAAGAATAAACTAGTGGCATATCCAGATACAAGTGACTGCAAAACTCTCTCAACAAGTAGGAATATTACCAAATGTTCAAACGATTATTTTTTGAATACGTATGTGCTTGGAGACCCACACAATTTAGTGAAAAAAAATACATCCGCTTATACCAACATAACTATCAACGAATATAAGGAGATATGGAGGATTATGGAAGGAAAAGACATTTGTGACACACTTGCTTCACGTATAATTGACAAAGATCCATATAAGGAAATATATATAATAATGAGAGCTGATACTATTCTGTGCCAAGGCAAATATCAAGAACCAAACTACGACAAAATCAACGAAATGATAGAATCCGGCGAATTCTTTACGTATGAGGGAGTTGAGAGAGTGAAGTAAAATCATTTATAAAACAATAAGGCTATGAAAAAAATAAGCATTTATGTATTGGTTGCGATTATTGTGTCTGCAGTGGTTTCGTGCAAGAAAATATTCGGTGATAGTGAAGATGGTGGTGCTGATGTGGTTTTCAAGTATAAAAATGATAATTATGCAAGTTACGTGGCAGTTACTTATTCGGATAAAAAAAAATGTGTGGTAGGTTACCCTGATTCAATAGGAAATACACCCTCTTTGGGTTTAAATAGTTGTGCGATAAAATGTTCCAATGGATATTATTTTGCTTCTATAGAGGGTTATTCTGCCAAGTCTATACGTGGATGTTATACAGACATAAAATTTAGCGAATATAAGGAGATTTGGAAAGTAACGAAAGGGAAAGATATTCGGGACACATTAACGTCCCGTGTGATAGATCGAGATCCGTATGCGGAAATTTATAGTCTTCATTATGATACTGTTTTGTATAAACATGAAGGAGGCGTTTCTATCAATATTGACAAAATCAACGCTTTGATAGAATCTGGCGAGTTCTTTACGTATGAGGGAGTTGAGAGGGTGAAATAATTCTCAAATCAGTCTATCTGAATCTCTTGTTTTTTCAGAATTCGTTTTGCCACAACGGCGAAAAATGCAATGTACGCATAACAAATAATTGGCAGCACATACGAACTATGAATGCCAATGATGTCGGCAAGTTTTCCTTGTATTGGCGGAATAATGCCACCGCCTAAAATCATCATCACAAGGAACGACGAGCCTTGCGAGGTGTATTTCCCAAGTCCGAGCGTTGCCAGCGTGTAAATGTTCGACCACATAATGCTGCAGAACAGTCCTCCCGAAAGGAACGCATACACGGCAATCATTCCCGTGGTGCAAAGTCCAACTGTCATTGCAATCATTGCCAACACGGCAAAGACAAACAATGTCCGCACAGGTTTTTCCTTGCACAAAATGAAGGCAACCACTTGCACCAACACGCACACAATAAAATAATACAACATTTTCATATCGTGTCCGGCAACCGTATTTACAGCTATCACAAGCAAAAATGCCATAATCGGGGCGGTAACCAAGGCAATGATTTTCGTGACTTTTTTCAGATTGAACACAAGCACCGCGCCACACCAACGGCCAATCATCAGCGCGCCCCAATACATCGACACAAATGGAGCAATCTGCGCCGCCGAAAACCCACCAAATTCCTCCTCGTTCAACAATCCTCCCAAGTTACTGCCAATGCTGACTTCCACGCCCACGTAGAAAAACAGCGCAATCAGTCCCAACGCCAACTGTGGATATTGCAGCGCACCCCAACCGTTGCTGTCTTTCTTCGCTTTCAAATGGGCAAACACAAGCGCGCCAATAACGGTAACAAACGCGCCAATCAGGCAATACATACGGTTCATTTCAATGTCGCCAAAGTTCAGCAGAATAAATCCCTCCGATTTGTAACTATTGAACACGGGAATCATGCACACAAGCAACAACACGGTGATAACCAAGAACATGCGTAGCGATTTGTGCGATGTTTCCACTTCGGATTCCTGAATGCAATCGGGCATTTTTTTCGAAAAATAGAAAATAGCAGCCGCAAGCAGGAACAAAACGCCCACAACGGAATAAAGCACAACCACATTGTCGAGGTTCAGATTATTAATTTGGTTATTGGTGATGTCGCCCACCGCGCCAAACAGCGCGAAGCTAAGAATCAGCGGACCGATAGTAGTTCCAAAAGAATTTATGCTTCCTCCCAAATTGATGCGGTCGCTGCCAGTTTTCGGGTCGCCAAGCGCAATGGCAAACGGATTCGCGGCGGTTTGCTGCAACGAATAGCCCAACGCCACGGTAAACAAACCTATGAGCAATCCAACATATACATCGGTTTTCACGCCAATAATCATAGCCACAGCGCCCACAGCCGAAAACAGCAATCCGTAGATGATACTTTTTTTGTAACCCCACTTGCCCACAATGTCGGATTTTCGCAACGTGCTGATTATAAATAGGATAAGTGCGCCGATATAGTATGCCGTGTAAAATGCGAAATCTATCAACTGCGACTGGAATTGGTCGAGCGAAAAATGATGTTTGCAAAACGGAATGAACACACCGTTGCTTGCCGCTATAAAACCCCAAAAGAAAAATACGATAACGAGCGTGTATAACGCTGGATAATTAGTTTTAATCGCTGAATTCGACATACATCCGTTGTTTTTGTTGAAACAAAAGTAGTAAAATTTGCTTGATTTTCTCTACTTTTACGGTCGGTTATTTGCAAATGAGAAAATACGTAGTTTATATAAGTCTATTGATTTGGAACACAATTGGTTTCGCCCAAGTTCCCGGCACGTGGAACGAATATTTTTCGTTCCGTAATGTGCAGCAACTCGAAAGCGTTGACGACAACGTATTTGCTTTATCGGAAAATGGCATTTTTATATACAACACCTCATCGCAGGAAATACAAAAAATAACAAAACTGAACGGGCTTAGTACTGTTGGACTTACGTGTATGGCATTCTGCGATTCAACCTCATCGTTTCTCATTGGATACAACGACGGCACTCTTGACATTTTGGATTATCCGTCACTCAAAGCGAAGCCGATTTCAACCATAGCCAACAAATCGCTATACGGTTCAAAAAGAATCAACGCTATTGCAATGAAAAACGACACAGCCGTGATAGCCACCGAATTTGGCGTGCTTACATTTTCAATGCGTTCACAGAAATTCATTTCCACAACAATTTTGAGTAACGACGGGAGCTACGTTCCTGCGAAATCAATAACGGTTGACGGAGAAACACTATACGCGGCAACGACGAAAGGTATTTTCTCGGCGAACCTTTCAAATGCCAATATTTCCGATTTTTCATCGTGGACGAAACTCAAAAACATTCCATACGAAAACGATACCATCAGCCACATTGCAGCTCTTAACGGCACAATTTACTATGCCCACAAAAACATTGCCGACGCAAGTAAAGATTCTGTCTTTAAAATACACGACGGGAAGGCGGAGGCTTTTAAGACGCAGATGGGAGACATAAAACAATTAAAACCAAATGATACTATTTTATCTATTGTTACGACTAACAATGCATTGCTTTATGGAAAAGATGAGAAATTATTTTATTCGAGCAAAATAAAAAACAATTCGTATGACGCTCATTTCACAGATATAACATTGAACAAATACAATTCTATATGGATTGCCGATTACTCCGTGGGATTAGTTAATGGTGAGAATTTCAATAATTTCTGCCCTCAAGGTCCACAGACAAATTTTATTGCAGATCTGCAAATTTCACAACAGAACCTACACATTGTTGAAGGTATCAATTCAAAATATCGTTATGGGATGTATGATAAGAAAACTGTTAACAATGCTTGGTACGGACATACTAATTGGGATATAAAAAATACGACGTGTATTCATGTCCTTCCGAATTCCGAAACGTATTATTATGGTTCTTGCGGGTGGGGACTTGTTAAGTGTAGTAATATCTGGACGTATGATAGAAGATTTTATTCTAAAAACTCTCCTATTCAACATGCATATTATGGTAATTCTTTAGACTATATTTCAGATGTTGAGTCGGATAAATCTGGAAATATTTGGATGATTAATTACGGGACAAGTTTACCTTTACTTGTTTTGAACGAATCAAATAATTGGTTTTCCTATACAATATCAACTGGTTCACGGCAATGTTTCGCTAGTCGTCTTTATATTGACGCAAGAGGTTATAAATGGATTACTGGAGATAAAAAATTAATAGTATTTTTTGAAAATAAAACTCTAAGCGATAAAACAGATGATTTACTGGTTGAAATTGATCTAACTGACAATGAAGGAACTATAGCGTCAAACACAACTTGCCTTGCGGAAGATTTAGATGGGGAAATTTGGATTGGTACAAACCAAGGAATTGCGGTACATTCTTCCCCTTCGCGAGTATTTAAAGACCGACAAACAGTTTCTCGTATAAAAATTGAAATTGATGGTGAAGTTGGATATCTGCTTAGCTCAGAATATATTACGTGTATAGCCGTAGATGGTGCAAATAGGAAATGGATTGGCACCGAAAATTCTGGTGTTTTTCTTATTTCGGGAAACGGGACGGAACAATTGTTGAATTTCACAAAAAGCAACAGCCCATTACCTGAAAATAATATCACATCCATTGCCATTGACCATAAAACTGGTGAAGTTTTCTTCGGAACAAGTAACGGTTTGGTTTCTTTCATCGGAGATGCCTCTGCAGGTGATAAAAAAATGGACAATATAAAGATATTTCCTAATCCCATTCGGGAAGACTACAACGGTGATATTTATATTTCCGGGCTTGTGGACGATGCCATCCTTAAAATTACTGACATTTCGGGGAATTTAGTTTGCACCATCACCGCAAACGGCGGAACGGCAACGTGGGATGGTAGAAACATTTATGGCGACCGTGTGCAAACAGGCGTGTATCTTATTTATGTTTCCGACGAAACAGCAACATATATTGTTGTAAAAAAGATACTATTTATCAATTAACAGTGAAGCATTTTTTTACATTCATATTTGTATTTGTCGTGTCAATAGGATATTCCCAAACTACCGACACACTGCGGATTTTGATGATAGGAAATAGTTTTACTGACGATGCAACCGAATATATTGGCGAAATAGTACGACATTCAAATATAAATGCGAAAAAATGTTGCCTATACAAGGCTACAATGGGAGAATCTCAACTACAAACATGGGAAAATAAGTATAAGAAAAACGTTCCGATTGTTATAGAAAGGAAAGCGGGACTTTTATCAATGGATATTACCGAAGGAACTTTGAAGGAAATATTTCATCAACACTGGGACGTTATTTCTATACAACAACTTTCAAGATATTCCAATAATATTTCATCATTCTCCCCCTACATAGATAACCTTCTATCTTACATAAAACAAGATTGTTTGAATGATAATGTTGCAATATGTTGGCATCTTACGTGGTCTTACTGGAACGAATATGATGCCACAGGTCCCAAAGGATTTTCTGGTTGGTCAAGCATAGTTTCCACCGTAGATCAAATAATACAGATGTACAATATTGATATGGTTATTCCTTCTGGAACGGCAATACAGAATGCTCGGGCAACAGAACTCAATACAGAGAAATCACTGACTCGTGATGGCTATCACATGGATTATGGTCTTGGTCGATATATAACGGCTTGTACAGTGTATGAGAGTCTTTTTGAACCTTTTTATAAACAGTCAATAACTGACATTATTTGGCATCCTCAAAGTATTAACGATACTCAGGCTCAAATGGCTCGGTCATGTGTAAAAAACGCTGTTGAGAATTGGCACAATGCTCCCTTTATAATGAGTGATTCTTTAGAATATTCTGTTTTCCCGAACCCAACGACAGATTCAATTTTCGTTTTCCTGAAATCAACGGACGATATGATAAGTTGTTCCATTTATGACATTAACGGGAAACGGGTTTTCAAAGAAAAAATCCCTGCCAACAATTTACATGTAATTGATATTTCAAAATTGCAACGAGGAACGTATTCCATTCAATTCAAAGGTGAAAAAATGGTAAAAACACAACGGATTGAAAAGTTGTAATTTTTCAAAATTCCCTTGAAAAAGTTTATAGTTCTTTTGTAAGTTATTGGTTATAAATTAATTGTGGATTATTGCTTCTTGAAAACAAATCTAACCGTCAAGAAATTTATTGGAACAACGATTATAAAAACAAAAATTGGAGCAATTGTTGAAGACAGACCGAACCACAAGAACAGATTTAAGAATAGAATGTGTAATCCGTAGTTTATTGCGTGGGCAATGCCAAATCCAAATCCTTTTTTCAGCGAAGGTTTTTCGTGGAAGGTGAAATATGCCGACAAAAAGAAATTTCCGAAAAAGCTAATGACATAGCCAAATGTGTAATCTACATTCAACCAAAAATCCGTCTGTGGCGTGACGAATTCCTTGAGCAAGTAATATACACCATAGTGTACGGCTGTGGCAACCACACCGACGCATCCCCAACGGACAAATTCCATCACTTTGGAATTGGATAGTATTTTTTCAACAACCTTCATAAGTCAAAATTAAAAAATTAGATATAAATATGTACTTTTGCAATAGTTGAAATTAAAGAAGATGAATGTTTTTTTTTCAAAAATAAAAAATTACGTTTTGGATTTTTCCAGAATTTACCTTTGGTTAACTCCCATTTACATTCTTCTTCGCACGTTTGACTATTTTTACTTAACTTATCTTTGGAATACGAATATATATGATCTTCCTCTCTTTTTTCAAGGATTAGGACACGATTATCTTTTTTTGATACAATCGACCGTCGTTTCATTTCCTACATTTTATCTTTTTAGTTTATTCTCTCGTAAATTCGGAAAAATCTATTTATATGTTTTTTGTTCGCTATTAATTGTTTTAGAAACACTTCTGCTTCTTTTTTTTGCAGAAGCTAAGCGACCGTTAGACTCTGTAATCTTTCATTATTCATATATTGAATTATTATTCATTGCAAGATCTGCAAGGATGAACTTTTACGTTATTCTCATCATTATTCTCATACCAATCATTTGTTTTAATATCACTACTTTTTTAAAAGGTAAATACTCTTCTGTATTCCTGTTTTCTCTATTTTTCTTTTTCTTGGGTACAGCTTCTTATGCATCATGTAACAGAAAAGAATTTTCAAATATTGAGAGACAGATTTCCACCAATAAGTCGAAATATTTTGTCTCTGACTGCTTATCATACTTAAAAAGGGAAAAGACTGAATACAAATTTATTTCTAATAACGTTAAAGCGTTTCGAGATTTTTTTCCTGAATTTGTTTTTATTGATCACGAATACCCTCTATTGCATAAAGACAACTGTTCTGACATTCTAACACCGTTATTAAATACAAGTGAGAAAACACCTAATATAGTATTGATTATTGTAGAAGGACTTGCGTCTGAAAATAGCGGTCCCAATGCAAGATTTGCATCGGCTACGCCTTTTTTAGATTCATTGGCAAGTACAGGACTTTATTGGCACAATTGCATAGCCTCCGCACCCCGAACAGTTGGCGTTCTTCCATGTATATTTGGGGCATTACCCGTGGGGAATGGTGGATTCATGTCTTATAGGGATTCTTTAATGCCATCTTTTAATTCCCTTCCCAAAATATTAAAACAAAATGGTTATACATTTAACTTTTTCTATGGTGGCTGGATGGGCTTTGATAACATGTATGATTTTTTAAAGAGTAACAATATAGACAAAACGAATCCCCCAACCGAATATAAAACATCTTCAAATAAAAACTATTGGGGGCTATATGACGATTACCTTTTTTCAGAAGCAATAAATTTGATTGATTTCCATACAGAAAATGAAAGATTGGATGTGTACCTAACACTGACTTCTCATGCTCCAATCTCTTATCCGAATCAGGATTCTTACGAAAAACAGTACTTGTCATTGGACAAATTCAAAAAATTAAATCCTTGTACTGAGGATATAGCTGTTTATCTTTATGTTGACAATGCAATACGAAAACTTATCAACGATTATTCTCATAAAGAAGGTTTCGAAAACACCCTTTTCATCATTACGGGCGATCACAATTGTCTTTCCGACAGAATAGAAAAAAGCGACATATCTTCTGCTGAATCAATATTTTATCAGTACAACGTACCTCTTATTATATGGTCGCCGTTAATAAAACAGAATAAACAATTTCAATCTATAGTTTCGCATCGAGAAATAGCACCGACAATACTGACATATCTAAAAAATAACTTTAATCTTCAGTCTCCCAATAATGTTACATGGTTAAATCAAGGACTCGACACTAATCAATGTTTTCATTCACACGTTTTTTTGCCTCAAATGGATTGCTCTCGTAATATTTCAAGTATGATATACCATGATTACTTTATGTTAGGAGATTCCTGCTACACTTTGCATTTAGAAAACGACCTAATCAGACTAACCCTAAATGACAATGATTCAATAAAAGAACTCTTTAATCTATACAAGGGAATTGACCAATATGTGATGAAAAATAAAAAACTGATTCCAACTCATTAGTATGCTTCAACGGAATTCAAATATTATTTTATCCTTTTTACTATTATGTTTCGCATGTGGTGCGTTTTGTGTTATGTATGGAACAGCCATACTAAATCCTACAAATACAGATATACCAAATTCCGGGGATATTTTACAACATCATTTAGGTTGGCTTGCATTTAGAAACAACCCTTGGTTTTTCCCTATAGGTATGTTCAACTCGCTAACGTATCCGAATCCAATATCCATAATATATACCGATTCCATACCATTATTGGCTGTTTTTTTCAAGATACTTTCCCCTTTATTACCTGTAAATTTCCAATATTGGGGGATATGGGGATTGTTATGTCTTGTTCTTCAGGCTTATTTTGGAGCCAAAATTATATGTTGCTTTAGCGACGATAGAATTATCATTTTTTGCGGAACAATATTTTTAATTCTTTCCCCTATACTCATTTATCGCTTATATGGACACGAGTCCTTAGCAGCCCATTGGATTATTCTCGCTGCATTATACCTGTTTTTCAGAGAATTGACGGGTAAAGCATATAACTTTCGGAAAGAATGTCTTATATGGTTGTTGTTGGGAGGATTAACTGTTTCTATCCATCTGTATTTTCTTCCAATGGTTGGTTTAATATTAGGTGCAAATGTTTTCTATAAAATTTTTTTTACGAAAAATATCAAATCAATATCTCTCATAGGCACTTACTGTATTTCTGCAATACTTACCATTGCTCTTCTTGGAGGTTTTTCCCACTATGGAGCATCATACAACGGGAAAGGCATTAGTCTTTTTAGTTTTAATTTAAATGGTTTTATAAACCCCATAACAACGAATATTAGTGGTGTCGCTAATTCACTTCACTCATCTCGATTTTTCCCAAGTCTTCCCCATGAAGAGTGGCAATACGAAGGATTTTCCTATATTGGGGCAGGAATGATTCTTCTGTCAATGTTATCAATGGTTTTTGTTATTTTCGATTGTTTTCGAAAAAAGAAAAAAAAAACACATTTTTCCAACAAAATTATTGTAACAATTTTACTTTTCATAACATCAGTCTTAATCGCCTTGTCACCAAGAATACAACTCGGAAATAGTTGTATCATTGACTATCAAACAATTATACCCACTTTCATCTTGGATTTTTGGGGTATTTTTAGATCTACGGGAAGATTTATTTGGATAGCCTATTATATTATTTTCATTGGTAATATTTTCATTATTTCAAAATATACAAAAGGCGGCTTTAAATACGCTATTCTTATTGTGTCCGTTGTAATACAACTAATTGATTTTAGTGATTTCTTTCTCCAAAGAAAAATGGTCAATGAACAAGATTTATTTACTCTACATGAGAAAAACGCTTCACAAAATATTTTCTCGTCTAAACAATACAAACATATTATTATTGATTCTAATAGCAATTTCACGGACAAAGATTATTATACAATTGCGGCACTTGCCATACAAAATAATTTAACCTTAAATTATTTTTGGCTTGTACATAACACAAATGAAATAGAACCTATAATCGATTTTCAAGAGGATTGTATCTACGTATTCAATAAAGATTTTATAAGGTCGCACGAACAAGAGTATCCTCTCCGTTTCTATGAATATGAAAACTACGTATGGGGAATTGTTGAATATCCAAACAATTTATTCCGATAGGATATTGGTGATAGCGTTCTCCGTTATTTCATATACAACAACGTCAGGTTTTTCTTTTTCAACAATGTCGAAATTACGTGCATATTGCCAAGCGTCCCATATCAAAACTGATTCTCTAAAGAATGGTGTTATAAACGGCACCATTTCTGTGAAAAAAGAATCGCGTATTATTACAATTTTGGGTAAATCTACATTGTTGCAAACAAATTCCTGCTCATACAATTGAGGATATGAGAAGTTTTTAGGAATCGTATAGTCCCGTTTCTCCCCGTTCGTTATGATAATAGAGGTGTCAACCAACGACACATCGTAGATTGTGTCTTCTTGAAAAAAATCCGTTGTCCGTGGATTGATGAGAGCGTCAACAAGATTTCCGCTCAGCACACAACGAGGGGTAAAATTATAGTTTGACATTTTTTGTTCAGGAATAGAGGGAAACCCCTTTGATATCAATTTTAATAGTTCCTCCGACGCATAATACGCACCGTACGCATTCCAATGATTGTCGCCATTTCTATATAAATTCCTGTCTTGTTTATGAGAAAGCAGCTGCGATTTTACATATATAAATGGGATTTCTGATGCCGATACCGCCATAAGATTACAAAAAACATCCGTCTGTGTTTCTTTAACCCGCTGAACCGATAAAGGCAAACTTTCTGGATAAATTTCTGGCGAGGCGGGAACTATCATTACATACATTTTTATACCACGTTCCTTAAAATATGTATATCTATATTTCAATTCTTTTACTTTGTCACTAAGTTCTTCCTCTTTTATTTTTATTTGTCCAGTATAAATCTGAACACTTTTCTGCTGATATAATCGTCCGTTCCCAACTATCACATTGGGAATGGGTGACTGTCCTTGTTTTAGTTTGAAACGGAAAAATTCATTTAACAAGATTGCACGGAAGGGGAAGTTGTCATTATAAAATTTTTCAATTTTTGTAGGAATTTCATCTATATTGGTTTTGTTCATTTCGGGAAACGTTGCCATAACTCTGTTTTCCGATGATGTTTGTGGCTCTGGGAAAATGTCGGTCAATACTTGTATTGTCGGCAACAAAAGCAATAACAAGAAAATACAACAAATCGTTATTTTACTTATTCGTTTCATACCATCAAAATCTAAAATAAATAAACGGATTGTAAGCTCCGACAACTAAATAGGTGGTTGAGGTAACGATGATAAATACAATAAATATAGCAATCATTACATAGAAAAAAACTGAAACGACCTGATTTGTATTTGCACAATACGTAACAGTGTCTTTAGCTCTGGAAATAATTTTTGTCGAACAAACTATGGCAATCACCAAAATAAAATAGTTTGACCATGTTGCATATTCCCAAAGGAAAGGATTCGACAACGTATTTGATTGCAATCCAAACATACTTTTTATGTATTCCAAAGCAAAAGATAGATTTTCCGCTCTAAAAAATACCCAGGCAATGACGACGACGAACAATGTATAGATATGTTGCAAAAACGACGGGCATTTTTCAAGTAAGAGTCCAAATTTTCCACGTTCTAAAACAAGGAATGTCCCATGTAAAAGACCCCAGACAATAAAATTCCAACTTGCCCCATGCCAGAAACCAGTACAAAAAAACACAACATATAAGTTGAGATATAACCTTTTCTTACTGCAACGGTTTCCTCCAAGTGGAATGTATAAATAATCTTTAAACCATGCCGAAAGCGTTATGTGCCATCGCCGCCAAAAATCTTTTATTGATTTCGCTATATACGGCAAATTAAAATTTTCAGGGAATGAAAATCCCAACATTTTCCCTAGTCCAATTGCCATATCAGAATATCCAGCAAAATCATAGTAGATTTGTATTGAATAGCAAAGAATCCCTATCCACGCTGTCGCGGCAGGCAATGTTTCAGGATTTTGAGCAAAAACCTTGTCTACTACCAAAGCAAATTGATTGGCAATGAGGACTTTTCTCGCTATACCTAACGTGAATCTGCATATCCCCTCGTACAAATTGTCCCATGATAGTTTTCGATAATCCAACTGTTTCTGAATTTCTTTATATCGCACAATCGGTCCTGCTATTAGTTGTGGAAACATAGATATATATGTGCCAAGTTTTATAAAATTCTTTTGTGCAGGAACAATACCTCGGTACACATCAATAACATAGGACAATCCTTGAAACGTATAAAACGAGATGCCAATGGGCAAGACGATTTTTTTAATGATAATGGGAGGTTTTCCACATATAGAGATGAGTGTATTACAATTGTCAACAAAGAAATTTGCATACTTATATATGAACAATATTAGAAGATTCAATATAATCGTAACTACCAACAATTGTTTTTTACGTTTTGTAGTTCGTTCTATGAGTATACCCAACCCCCAGTTTACTACTATAGATAATAACAAGATTATGGCGTATGTAATTCCTCCCCACGAATAAAACAATAAACTTACACAAAAAAGTATCGCATTTTGATATGCGATATGTTTGCTAACCGAAAAAAGGAGCAATGCAACAGGTAAAAATATGTATAAAAATAGTAACGAACTAAAAATCATTGTCTATCGGCACATTATTTCTTTTGAGGTCCAAAACAAAGTTCTGAGATAATAGGAAATGCAGAAATAATTTTCTTTATGCCTATACAAGCGAAACACAAGAAAACTGAAACTACACAAACTATAACTAATTCCACAAACCACTCCGCACTTGGACCATAAAAGCATTTGTCATTTAACAGAGAATTAAATATTGATTGAATATGAGGCATCCTAAATAATAAGAAATAATGTAAAAAATATATTTCCAACGTATGTCTTCCTATTGTTGACAATCCTAATGAAAATTTATTATTGGTTTCAAAGAACTCACGAAAAAAATAGAATACACTATAAATACAACATAATCGTGATAAAATAATAATTGTCATATTGTATTTTGGAAATATATATGGCAAGATAATTGCCAAAACGAACAAAAGCAACGTCACATATTTATTTTCTATGAGTTTGTGAAATGTATCCATTTTACATCGTACGATTATTCCAGCAATAAAATAAATATAATACTTAACATAGCAACCGACTGAAAACAACTGCATTGTTTTTGTACGACAAAAATGGCCTATATTCTGCCATACACAAGAAATACCAATTGCTGATAACACAAATATCAACAGTAGAATATTTTGATTCTTTATCTTGCGGCAAAACATTGAGATTATGCAATACGTTAAGAATATTTCAAATGAAACTATTGTAAACCAATATCCTGCATGTGCCCAATCAAATATCCATTTTTCATATTGTTGGTCATGAAGTGTCACAAACAAGAAAAACATTACAAACGTAGGTAGCAATTGTCCTCGAATCTTTTTCAATTGAATTTTACCAAAATTTATAAGATTCCATTCAAAGACGGCTTTATACGAAACAAATCCACTTATAAAAAAGAATAATGGCATTCTAAAGGTTTTAATAAAGGAGGCAATCCACGATTCTGGAATGTCTGGCAAAGCAAACGTAAGAATATGTTGAAACACAACAAATATCATGCTGAATCCCCGTAGGCAATCGATATATTGTAATCTTTTCTTATTTTTCATCTTGTTTGTTTGGTAACAATAATACTTCTACTAAGGTATCTGCTTTCAATATTTCTAAACTTTCTTTTTGTCTCTCACTATCAAAACTCGTTGTCCATAACAGTTTTCTCATAGAGGGAAAGTTTTTTCTCATAAAGGGATACTGGTAATCATATCCCGAAAGTCTTGGAATTTTCCCGTCCAGAATAGCTTTTTGTATCTCAAGAATCACATTTGATTCTGTAACACAGTTCATTGCATTTTCCTCATAAAATGGGATATAATAACTAATGCCAAATCCTGCATCTTGGAATCCAGCTAAACACTTGTAATTTCCTGATTCAACAATAAGTTTCCCAGACATGTTATATTTCTCTCGAATTTGCTTAAGACATTCTAATGCCGCTCTCTGATTTAAGGAATCCAAGTTTTTGAAATCAAACCATATTCCTAACTCCGATATTCTATCAAGGTTATTACACCACTCTTCAAGCAAGATACAAGGATTTCGCTCATCTTTGGGTTGTTCTCCAAAATCATGTTTTATAACAAACGTTTGTAAAGAATCTTCAAAGTGAACATCTATTTCTAATCCCTCGTATTTGCATTGAAAATATTTGGCTTTTTCTATATCATTGGCTCTGTGTAGCCATATCCTATCCTGATACTCACGAGTGCAATTGTTTTGCTGGGTATTGCATGAAATAATCCAAAAACAAATCAATATAATATGTTGTATTTTCATTTTGTATATGCAGTTACGGATATCAATAGATTATCATACAAAGCATGACCACGTTGCTTATTCCACAAATATATTTTCAATTGGGAATCCTCGTCAGACACATTGGGAATAGTTGTCCGAAAAATAAAATTTTCTTTTTGTCCGCTATTAAGGCTACGTTTTGAGAGTAATGAAATCATTTCAGAAGAAACATAATATGCTTCATCACCTTTTTTTGAAAAAACTAATATTGGCAAATCTTTTGTCGTATCCATACTTTGCAATTCAAATTGGATTTCACACAATACTGTTTTATAGTTTTTCTTTATATTCAGAGTTGACAAATTCACATAATCTTCGTTTTCCTCTATTTCGCCCCAATAGTTCGAGGTGCTATCTTTTTGTCTTTTCTTGAAAATCTCGAACTTTTCGTTTTCAAAATCAATAAATTTTTTTTCTATTTGTACGTTATTCGCTACCAACGGATGTTTTAGATAGTCATTTTGTACAGCATAACAACTTAATGTCTGATAATTTTGTAAATCTGTTTGTAGCTGTTCTAATAGGTTCTTATTTTCTATCTTTTTTACACAAAGATTATCCTGTACAAGAAACAGACGATTGTCGCTCAATAACACCGTATCGCATAGATAATCGACGACCTGACGGTTGTTTAACATAAACGCTTGTGTTTTTGAACAATGAAATTCCTTTGCCGTATCAAATGAGCTTCCCAGCCAATGGCAATATTCATTTGTTCGGAATCCATAATTATTCCGTAAAAATGAGGTAATTGATGGCGAAATGTCATAATGTGAAACAACCGCATTCATCGTATGGTGTTGCTTTAACATTGGCGAATATATAATTAATGGCACATGGTATTTCATGAGAGGGTTTGATGTTCCTAACGGACACATTCTATGATCGCCAGTTATGATAAATATTGTGTTTTCATAGTCGTTTCGACTTTTATAATAATTCATCAAAGTGCGAACACTTTCGTCTAAATATTTGAAACATGAAAAAATATTTTTGTTGTTTAAAATTTTCTTTTTTTCTGCAACATTGGAACATTTACTACATTCCTGTTCAACATAGTCTTTATATATATCAATTCCATCAAAATCAAATGGTTCGTGAGTTGTTAAAGTCAAGTATACATCGACAAATGGAGAGGACTGCTGTGTTTGTTTTTGTAATATCGCCAAATTAAACATTTCTGCATCATCCAAGCCCCATCTATGATTTTCAAGAAAACTTTGTTTTATTTGTGAAGAATCTATTTTTGCACTCAAAATGTAAGAAATATCATTTGCTTTCATAAATAAATCTTGCCCGTCAAACGATGCACTTCCTCCATAAAAAAAAGAAGTTGTATAACCATTATTATGAAAGTCCTTTAGCAAAGAATTGTGATCGGGTATAGGCTCCCAGATATTAGCAAACCCTTTTTCTCCATGTGGAGCAGAAGTGAAAACCGCAGGAAGAACGCCAAATGTTCTTTCTGCGGTAGATACACAATTTCCCCAAAACAAACCATTTGCGGTTAAACTGTCTATAAACGGCGTAAACGAAACGGTTGGTTCATCTATTCCAGTTAGTTTTCTGCCAAATCCTTCTATAAGGATAAATACAAAATTTGGTAACTGATTAGAACTTATCGGGGAAAAAAATGGTCCCAATACATCAGGGTCATTTGCTTTTCGTTCAAACGGATACAACGTACTAGAATAAGTAAAGGAAGGATTCTTTTGATGATATTCCTTTACTATAGATTCCATTTCAGTTGGAAGAATAGTTTTTGTTTTCATAGAATCTTTCTCAAAAATAGAGATAAATGAATATGAAAATTGATTAACTGCCAAATAAAAATCAGAATGACTATCATACCATTTTTCTGTTTTAATCAGTGATTTATAGTTAAAACCGAAAGCAAGGAACAAATATGTTATTCCTAATATAATCAGTAACCTAAAACCTATTTTTACTTCTGATATGGTTTTGATTATTCCCAATGCCGCTAAAATGTGTAAAACGAATAACAGTAGAATCCCCCAATTTAAGGACAAAGACGCACCGATAGTCTCTTTTATTTCAGAGAAGGAATATGCATACACAACTTGATCTAATGGTCTATACAGGTTACAATAGTATTCGGTTAAAACAAAAGATATTAGGGCATAAATATATAAGGCAATCTTTATTACCGTTGTTATAAATTTTTGTAAAAAATAACCCAATAAAATGATGGGCAGGAATGTGGTTACGGCAATAGAACCACTTAAAATCATATCAAATCGAATGCCCCCTAAGATTGTTGTAATTCCTAAGAAATCAATAGCTAACCGAAAATATAATGCAATAGTAAATAGGAGTCTAATTAAAATCATCAAGCCAAATATCATTAGATTTGACTTAATCCAGATTATACAAGCGTCAGCAACTCTATTCCTATCTATTTGAATCATTTTCTTAAAATCAACGTGTCGGTAACATTAACCATATTCGATATTGAGAAACTATTGGCAAATAAATTATTGCATTTTATGCAAAACTGAGATAATCCTTCATCATGCTTTTTATTTTTTATGTTCACAACATTGTATCCTTTTTCTACCAATAGGGTATCTGTATTCAATACAGCAAATCCTTTGGATTGTGTTTTAAACGAGAAAGAAAACATTTTTGTGGGTGAATAATAAAAAATATTTGCACTATCGCAAGTTGCAGACGACAACGGATTACAATCACCAACAGCAATTGTATTTCGTTTAACTTTTGATAACGCAATTAAAAACTCGTTTTCTTTTACTGTATGTTTTTTATGCAATACATAAACATCGGCAAGTGTATCTTTTTTTAATCGTTCATTAAATTCACTGATAGTTTTACAATCTTCCTTAATTTTTCTTCCTGATTTTATATTTATGAATTCCGTCCATTTATGGCTCCACCATAATCCAGTACCGCCCTCCCCGGAATCATATAATTCAACATCATATAGGATTGCGTTATCAGGAATATTATCAAAAGCACCTCTTTTTATCATGTCGTCAACCAAATCAAATCTTTTTTGGCTTCTTGCCCAATTGTGGCTTACTTTATCATTATTATACCCAATAACTACAGAAACGACAAAGACACTCGCTACAGAAACGATTCTTACTATAGTTTGCAATATTTTACTTTCCGAAAAAAGACTATTCAGCGAACTCAAAATTATTCCAATTGCGAGCATTATACCAAAATATGAATAATACGTTGTCACATAACCACGCATATAGGAATACCAATCGGAATTATATTTCTCAGCAATTCCAATTAACGTATGGGCTGTGTAGGCTACAAACAAAGCACCTCCAAGAATTATAAGAAATTTCTTCCTTGTTATTTCAAGTTTGTCCTTGCAAAAAAGCCACCAAGTCAAAACACACTGGATAAGCGCATTAATATACACCAACCATGTCGCATTTAATAAAGCGTAACTAATTGTTTCTGATCCGTATAAAAAAGCCCGCATTGGTAAAGCACCTTTTGTACACTGGGACAAAACGATAAAAAAGTTTTTAAGTTTAAAATTTGTCGCTATGGCTGAACCATTATATACATTGTCAACAGAACTGCGATATATGCAATAAATTGTCATA
This sequence comes from Bacteroidales bacterium, assembly GCA_017541145.1. Taxonomy (GTDB): domain Bacteria; phylum Bacteroidota; class Bacteroidia; order Bacteroidales; family UBA3824; genus UBA3824. The sequence continues at coordinate 20,253 of JAFXZT010000016.1, forward strand.
TATAAAAGACCAGCAACCGCAAATGGAATTATTTCCCTTAAAAATTGCTTTTCAACAAAAATCTTTTTTATGCCATATTGAAAAATTCCTTTTATAGCGATGTATATGCAAAAATATAATAAAAACAATATATACGTTTCGTAAAATAGAGAAACGATAAACCATAATATGGCAGACAATATTAGATATTTGTATTTAGACGAATCTTCCAAAAATTTTATATATAATATCAAGGCACAACACATTAAACCAAAACTAAATGTAAAAAAGAATGGATACGCAATAAAAGGCATGTGCCAATTCACAGTACAAGGTGTGGCTAATAAAAGTAGGAGAAAAATAAATAACGCAAAATAGATTGATTTGGTCACTTTTTTTATCAAACACGAAAAAATTATGTACGAAAATAGCAAAGCGGAATGTTGAATGATTTTTGTGACGTAAAAATTATCAAATGCATAAACTAAGGAATATATTGGCTTCGTGATTAAAAAATAAAACCGTCCTGCAACTCGTGCATAATTCTGTGCATCAGCAAATAGATTGCCTTTTTGAAAAGTAAAATAATATTCTAAATCGTCGGAACACGTTATTCCAACAGAAAAGAAAGGTAATAAAGTTAAAAGAATTGTCAATAAGAATAAAAATCCTATTATTATATTTTCAGAATTTATTTTCTTCATTTCTTCTCAATTATTTCTTTCACAATATAAATCGGGCGACCTTTTATTTCATCAAAAATATAGCCGAGATATTGTCCGATAATGCCTATCACGAACATCTGCACGCTGGCAAATGCACTCATAAATACCACCAAAGTGGTGTAACCCGAAACAGGCGTGTTCAGAAACCACATCACAAGCGAATACACAATCAAAACCAAACTGATGCAACCGAAGATGATTCCCGCAAAAATGCCCAACTGCAACGGAATTTTCGAAAACGATGAAATTGCCGAAAACGAAAGTTTTAGCAGCTTAAAAAACGAATAATGGCTTTTGCCTGCCGTCCGTTCTTGTGCCACATATTCCAACGTGGTTCTTGTGAATCCAACCAATTGTATCAAACCACGCAAAAATCGGGTTCGTTCACGAAAATCTTTCTTCAGAACTTCGGCGACATTTCTTGAAATTAGGAAAAAATCCGAAGCATTTTCCGCCAACTTGGCGTCGGATATGCTGTTGATGAATTTATAAAAACACTTTGACGTGATTTTGTTCATCAAAGTGGCGTCCTTTCGTTCCAAGCGAACCATATTCACCACGTCAAAACCGTTCTTCCACAAGTCAACCATTTCAGGAATTTTTGTCGGAGGATGCTGTAAATCGCTGTCCATGCAAATAATTGCATCGCCCCGAGCATAGTCAATTCCAGCTATCATTGCTGACTCATGTCCAAAATTCTTCGAAAAATTTATCAGTCTTACATGTTCATCAGACTCCGCAATCGGTTTCAAAATTGAAAGTGTGGCATCAGTGCTCCCATCGTTCACAAAAATCAATTCGTATGACTCCGGCATCGTCGATAACACACGAGAAAATTCCGCATAACTATTCGCTATGCCTTCAGCCTCGTTGTAAACCGACACGACTACAGAAACGTCAATAGAGCTCATCTTATATCTATATCTGTTGCAAAGATACAAACTTTTAGAACACATTTAAACACTTATAAATAATCAACTTACTCATTTTGAAGCCACATCACACACATTTCTGTATCTTTGCCCAAACGAAAATAAAATGACTCGACAAGAAATAATCAAACAACAGTGCATATATTTCGGATTATCAACGTGCGTTATTGCACTGCAATTCTTTCTGTATCTTGTAAATAGCCCACAGATTGAATATATGGATTCGCTTGGATACGTATTTTTCATCGGGGCAGTGTTTTCGCATGCGGCGCTTTTCGCTTTCGTGCCATACGTGCTTGCAGTTTTCACCGCTCTTGCAACGAACAGCCACCGAGCATCGAGCATTGTGCATATCATAGGTGTTGTGATTTTAAATAGT
>JAFXZT010000073.1 GCA_017541145.1 Bacteroidales bacterium
ATATAAAAAAATGAAAATAGAAGAAGCTATTGTTTATTTGATTGCCGGCTCAGGTCATGGCATGACAGTGGAACAACTCACAGAACAAATTAATGTTCGCCGCCTTCATATTCGTAAAGACGGACAGCCTGTCACCCTAAAACAAGTATATGCAGTAATCATGCGCAACAATCATATTTTTGTTAAAGAAGAGGGAAGAATTAGGCTTACGATGTAAATATGATGTAAAATAAACATTTATTATATTGATTTTTGGCCTTAAATGTTACATCGAGAAATAATTTTGTTACATATTGATAAGAGAAAATCTTTGTACCGAAGTGTTTTTACGTTACTTTTGTGTTAAGAAAACTAAAGAAACGAGTTTTTTTTAGAAACACGTATAATAATAATTCGATACAATGATTTTTTTTAAAATTTTCTCATATAGATTAGTAATTCTGGCTTTGATGGTAGTGATACCGTCATTGTCATTTTCTCAGACGGACAGTTTGTGGCTCGGCAATTGGCGTGAGGCCATGGTCGAGACCTGTCCGTATTTTTTTTATTGTGATTCCAAAACAGTATCTCCTAAGGTTTTGCAGGAGGTAAGTTTTACTATAAAAAGTTGTACCGGCAAATCTGTTGCTAAAACCAAAAAGGTACAGAAAAACACTATTAGTTTATTACTTAATAATGCTCCTGACTCTTTGGGCAGTGAGGGCTTTATTATAAAGTATGATTCTGTTAACAACAATACTCAAGTAATAGCTAAAACCAATGCGGGACTACTCTATGGCGTTTTTGAATGGCAGCGAAGACTTCATACAGGAGAGAAATTTACGGTGTTCGCATCGGTTCCGAAGTATGATGTAAGAGTTCTCAATCATTGGGACAATCTTGACGGAAGTGTAGAACGCGGTTATGCCGGAAAATCTATTTGGTTTGACGGTGATTCTGTTTCATATAGAAAAGATATTGTAACATACGCCCGTGCCAATGCTTCTATCGGTATCAACGCGATAGTAATAAATAATGTAAACGCAAGTCCGGAAATGCTCAGCGCAAAAATTCTCAAAGGTGTAAAGAGAATTGCTGACATCATGAGACCTTATAATATAAAAGTATATCTTGCGGTAAACTTTTCTACGCCGTCAGCACTTGGCGGGCTTTCTACTTCTGACCCGTTGAACGATGAAGTGATTGCATGGTGGAACAAGAAAGTAAAAGAGATTTATACATTAATTCCGGATTTCGGCGGTTTCCTCGTAAAGGCCAACAGCGAGGGCTTGCCGGGTCCGATGGATTATGGCAGAACACATTCCGACGGTGCAAATATGTTAGCCAAAGCATTGAAACCGTACAACGGTATTGTGATGTGGCGGGCATTTGTTTATAGTCCGAAAGGCGGCGACCGTGCAAAACAAGCTTATGAAGAATTTATGCCGCTTGACGGTAAATTTGATGATAATGTAATCATTCAGATAAAAAACGGACCTGTTGATTTTCAGCCGCGTGAACCATTTTCTCCGCTGTTTGGCGCGTTGAAAAAAACTCAGATTATGGCTGAAGTACAAATCACACAGGAATATCTCGGCTATTCCGATCATCTTTGCTATTTGGCAACGATGTGGAAAGAGTTTTTGGATTATCCTACATATCACAACGGAATGGATGTAAAAGCTACAACATTGAATCAGAAGTTGACAGCGATTTCCGGTGTGGCAAATACCGGTACTATGAAAAATTGGTGCGGATATGTATTTGCACAATCCAATTGGTATTGTTTCGGACGTTTGGCATGGAATCCAGAACTCAAGAGTAGTGATATTGCAAGAGAATGGGTTTTGCAAAGTTTATCAAAAAATCCGGATGCAGTAGAAAAGATTGTTGATATTATGCAAAAATCAAGAGAAGCCGTTGTTGATTATATGATGCCGTTGGGATTTCACCATTTATTTGGCTGGTCAGATCATTACGGACCTCAGCCGTGGTGTGCTATCGAAGGCGCGAGAGCCGATTGGATGCCGTCATATTATCACAAGGCTGATAAAAACGGAGTTGGTTTCAATCGTGCTGTTAGCGGTTCTAATGCTGTTGAGCAATATCAAGAGCCGCTAAGAACGATGTACAACGACCCGAAACTCTGTCCGCAAGAATATTTGTTGTGGTTTCATCATTTACCTTGGGATTATGTTTTTGACAATGGATCTACACTTTGGGTAAATATCTGTGAGCATTATTATCGTGGTGCTCAGCGTGTTGATGAGTTCCGTAAGACATGGAAAACACTTGTAGGGAAAGTTTACAGCCCTCAGTATTCCGAAGTTGAGAAAAAGTTGGAAATTCAATACGATGAGGCTCAATGGTGGCGTGATGCATGTCTTCTTTATTTTAGCAATATATCCGGTTTGACAATTCCAGAAAATCTCGGATCTCAGAAATATCATTCAGTAGAAGAATGTGAACAAAAGCGTATGAAAAAAGCATACGTAGAGCGTCAGAGAGATTGATACAAAATTTATGCTTTTTATGAGAGTTACAAGGGTATTCGTATTATTGATATTTGCTCTGACAATTTCTGTTGTCAATGCGCAATTACCGGAAATTGTACGCAACGGCAATGCTTATCAATTGACGGTGAATGGAAAACCGTTTTTGATGCGTGCCGGCGAATTAGGTAATTCGGCGGCATCGACAGCGGAATGGCTAAGAACCAAAGTTTGGAAACAGCTTCAGGAAGCAAATATCAATACGGCCCTTGTTCCTATTTATTGGGATTTGTTAGAACCGGAAGAAAATAAGTTTGATTTTACTCTTGTTGACAGTGTGATAACCGGAGCTCGCAAACATAATATGAAAGTTGTATTCTTGTGGTTTGGAGCTTGGAAAAATTCGATGTCGTGTTATGCACCATCGTGGGTAAAACGTAATACACAACGTTTCCCTCGTACCGAAGATAAAAATGGTCGTAAACAAGAAATACTTTCGCCGTATTCTTCTGAAAATTTAAAAGCGGACAAGAAAGCTTTTACAACATTGATGAGTCATATCAAATCTTATGATAAGTCACAAACTGTCATAATGATACAGGTAGAAAACGAGATTGCGATGTTGCCCGATGCCCGTGATTATTCCAAAACAGCTACGCAAGTATGGAAATCTACAGTCCCGACTACATTAACTGAATATTTGCGTCAACATTGCAATACACTTACTCCTCATGTAAAACAGTATTGGAGCGGAAAAGTTTCAGGAACATGGAGCGAACTTTTCGGAGATGACGAATATAGTGAGGAAATTTTTACGGCATGGAGTTTTGCCGTATATGCAAATGAAATAGCAAAAGCCGGACGTTCGGTTTACAAACTTCCGATGTATGTAAATTGTGCGCTCAACCGTCCGAATCGTAAACCGGGAGAATATCCGGCGGGCGGACCGTTACCGCATTTAATTGATATTTGGAAAGCTGCTGCTCCTGATATTCAGATGTTGAGTCCGGATATTTATTTCGGAGACTTCAAGAAATGGACAGAATCATATCATCGTGACGACAATCCGTTTTTTATACCGGAACATCAATATGATGCAACTGCGGGAGCCAAAGCACTTTATACATTTGGAGAGTATCACGGATTGGGATTTAGTCCGTTTGCAGTAGAGACCAAGCAGGCAAATTTTACGCCTCCGGTTTTGGGTGTTACAATCGATGTAGAAGCCGAAAAGCAAAAACATTCTAAATCGGTTACAATTCCATCGGCGTATAATATTGTAAGATGTATTGAGAAAGAGATTGTTGCTGCAAATGGTACTAATCGTATGAGAGCTGTGTTGTTGGATTCGTTGCATCAAGCTGATACACTTGCAATTGGAGGATATCAAATAATAGCCCGTCACGATAATCTTTTGGGTTGGACGCCACAGAGCAAACAATCCGGATGGTCTACAAATTCTGTTATTATAATTTGTACCGATAAAGATCAATTTCTTGTAGCCGGAACCGGTGTTGTTCTTACATTCAAAACTATGACTCCTGATAAAACTTCTGCCGGTATTCTCCGTATTGAGGATATTGCTACTGACGGTTCAGGAAGAGTTTTACGGATTTTAAATGGGGATGAGAATCATCAAGGCAGACATGTGAGAATTACTGACGGCGAATGGGGTATTCAACGTTTTAGTCTATATGAGTATTAATTATTAAAAAAATTATAAAAAAAATGAGACTGTTTTTTACCATACTTTTAATGGCAATTACATTACTAGTCAATGCACAACATGCAGAAAGATTTGTACAATTTGAAAAAAATGAGAATAATTTTGAATTGATAAACGGTAATGCGTTGGCAATATCGGTAGACGATAACGAGTTTAAAGGTGTTTTAATCGCTGCTAATTCCTTATGTTCTGATATTAAAGCTGTAACAGGTACAGATGCTGTTATCAGTAATAAAAATGCCGGAATATTGGTTGGAACAATAGAAAAAAGCAAAGCAATAAAAAAACTTATCAAGTCCGGAAAAATCAACGAACTTGATTTGAAAGGTAAAATCGAAAAGTTTATAATTAAATATATTGACGGTCAACTCGTAATTGCCGGAAGCGATATGCGAGGAGCCGTCTACGGAGTTTATGAGTTTAGTGAACAAATTGGAGTATCTCCGTGGTATTGGTGGGCTGACGTTGCTGTTGAAAAACATGATAAAATTTTTGTAAAAAACGGTGAATTTACAGCCGGTGAACCTGTTGTACGTTACAGAGGTATTTTCTTAAACGACGAAGCTCCGTGTCTTAGCACTTGGGTAAGTAAAACTTTTCCGGATTCTGAGTGTCCTACAGCTAATCCTGCATTAGCAAAAGGCATGAATAGTAATTTTTACGGTAAAGTATTTGAATTGTTGCTCCGTCTGAAAGCCAATTTTATGTGGCCGGCGATGTGGGGCAATGCTTTTTATGCTGATGATACACGCAACAGTGAGTTGGCTAACGAAATGGGTATTATAATGGGAACTTCTCACCATGAACCTATGGCTCGTAATCATCAAGAATGGGCACGTGCCAGAGGTGCTAACGGTGCGTGGGATTACAATACAAATCAAGAAGTTATCGATAAGTTTTTCCGCGAGGGAATCCGTCGTAGCAAAAACAACGAAGATCTTATAACAATTGGTATGCGTGGCGACGGCGATGCTCCTATGGGCGGTCAAGAAGGTCATGATGATGAATATGTTATGGCTCTTGAGAAAAACAAAAAACTTATGGAGCGTCTTTTTGACAATCAACGCCGTATTATTGCAGAAGAAACCGGAAAGCCGGCATCACAACGTCCGCAAGTTTGGGCATTGTACAAAGAAGTTCAAGATTATTACGATGCGGGATTACGTGTGCCGGACGATGTTACAATTCTTGTAAGCGATGACAATTGGGGTAATATCCGCCGCGTGCCTGATCATCAAAGAGCCGGAGGTTGGGGTATTTATTATCATGTTGATTATGTGGGTGCTCCCCGTAATTCTAAATGGCTCAATGTTACTCAAACACAACAGATGTTTGAACAACTTTCTTTGGCATACGATTTTGGTATCGAAAAACTTTGGATTCTTAATGTCGGCGACCTTAAACCGATGGAATATCCTATTCAACTTTTCTGTGACATGGCGTATAATCCTAAACAATATAATTTGCAGGATGTTACAAATCATACTGAAAAGTTTTTTGAACGCGTAGTAGGAGCTGATTTCGCTAAAGAAGCCGCAAGAATTTACAATCGTAACTGTCAATATATGGCACGTGTTACACCGGAGATGTTGGATTCTTATACATATAATGTTGCTACCGGCGAATTCAAACGTGTTGCTGACGAGTATGTAAGATTGGAAGCCGAGGCTTTGAGATTGTGGTTGCAACTTCCGGAACGTTACAAAGATGCTTATTTCCAGACAGTTTTGTTCCCGGTACAAGCAATGGCAAATCTTTATGACATCTATTATGCTCAAGCTATGAACCGTTATTGTGCAGAACGTAACAATCCCGATGCTAATTATTGGGCTGACCGAGTTTCGGAATGTTTCAAACGCGATTCTGTACTTTGCGCTCAATACAATCACGATATTGCAAACGGCAAATGGAACGGTATGATGATTCAGAAACATATCGGTTATAAAATTTGGAACGATAATTTCCCGCATGAGATGTTGCCTGAAACAGAACGAGTTGCAGAAAAACAAGGCGGATACGAATTTATTCATAGCAACGGTTTTGTAGCAATTGAGGCAGAACATTATTATTCTGCAAATGCTGACGGTGAAGTTAAATGGGAAGTTTATCCATATTACGGTCGTACACGAAGTGCAGTAGCTCTTACACCTTACACCAAGCCGGTAGGAAATTCGTCTTTGACATATCGTTTTACATTGCCTGAAGGTTACAACGATTCAGTAAAAGTACATGTAATTGTAAAATCTACTCTTGATTTCAAGAATGTAGGCGGACACGAGTGTGCAGTTTCAATCGACGGTTCAGAAGTAAAAATCGTGAATTTCAATGCTGATTTGCTTGATAAACAACCGTATATGTATTCGGTATTTTATCCGACAGTTGCTCGTAGAGTAGTGGAAAAAGTTGCCGCTTTAAAAGTTAATAAATCCGACATCCACACTCTGACACTCACACCGAAACATCCGGGTATTGTATTTGAGAAAATCATAATTGATTTTGGCGGATATCAGGAAGAATATCTTTTTGGTACAGAAAGCGAAATCAAAAAAGAAAAATAAACAAAAAAAAATATAATTAACATTTAATATTCAATGACAAATACTAATTTGCATTAGTTATTATGGAGACTACAAATTTAAAAGAAAACGGCTTTTATAAGCTTACATGGTTGCAACGAATCGGATTCGGTTCAGGCGACTTGGCTCAGAATCTTATTTTCCAAACGGTTGCTTGTTATTTGATGCTTTACCTAACAACAGTATTGAAAATCAATGCAGCATTCGTCAGCGGACTTATTCTTACAGTTCGTCTTATCGACTGTTTTTGGAGTCCTGTTGTTGGTCGTTACATCGACAATCATAATCCTAAATTAGGTAAATATCGTACATATCTTCTTTACGGAGGTATTCCTCTTACAATTGCCGCTTGTTTGTTGATGCTTCCACAGGTTGCTGAGTGGTCGATGGGTATGAAGATGGTTTATGCTACAGTAAGTTATACAGTTCTTAGTATGATTTATTCTGTAGTTAACATCCCTTATGGTTCAATCATGGCAAGTATGACCCGTGACAACAACGAGGTACTTATTCTTACCTCTACCCGTATGGTTTGCGCTAATATAGGTCAGATTGTTGTTCAAGCCGGTTTTCCTATTGGACTTGCAATTTGCCTTCATTCTACCATCAATTGGAATCAAGCTATTTTCATGGCTATCGGTACTATTCCTGCATTTATTATCCTTCCTTTGTTACCTGTATTGAAAAATTTATTGGGTAAAAAAGGTCTTTATTATACACTTCTTGCAATTGGATTTATAGGATTTGCTATTTTGTTTGGTATCGGCAAATTCGGTGATGTTAAAAGCTGCACTTTACTTATTCAGATTGCAAAGATTATGACAGGAGTAGGTTTGCTCGTAGGTTCGTTGATGTGGGCACTTGTACCTGAAGTAATCACAGAATCAGAATATCGTACAGGCAACCGTCCTGCTGCTACAGTAAATGCACTTGCCGGAGTTGCTTTCAAAGCCGGATTTTCTATTGCCGGTTGGATTACTCCTTTGGTAATGGGTTGGATTGGTTTTAATTTGGCAAGCGAGGATGCTGCATTACCTACCGATCCGGGTGCATGGTTTGGCGTTACAAGTATTTTCGCTGTTGTTGGTTTTGTTCTTTTGACACTTTGTTTCATGGGTAGCAAAGAGAATATTACTACAACTCCTGACAAACCTGTTTCATTCAAACAGATGTGGCAAGAATTTAAGGCTAGCAAGTGTCTTCAACTCGTACTTGGAATTTTTGTTGTTGTATTTTTGGCATCGTTTATCAGTGCACCTGTCAACGCTTATTATACAGAATTGGGCAAATATTCAGAAACAGCTCAGAATGCAATTCTTTGGTTTACAACAATTATTCCTGCATTGCTTTTGATTGTTGTTGCATTTTTGATTAAGAAATATCCTCTTACTGATGAACGTCTTGACGAAATGAATCGTGAAATTGAAGCTCGTAACAAGAAGTAAACTATAAATAAAAGCTATATGAAAAAATTATTGCCGATAGGATTAGCATTGATGATGGCAGCGTGTGCAGCTTCCGACAAAAATAATGAGACGGAAACTTCACTTGCCAAAGCATACGAAAAATATTGGTATACAGGTATAAGTGTCAATCAATGGGAAACAGCTTCTGATAACAATCCTCAAACCAAAGATTGGAAAGTGATTGTTGATAATTTCAATTGGGTGGTTGCCGAAAATTGTATGAAATGCGAAGTTGTTCACCCGGAACAAAACCGTTATGATTTCACTTTGGCTGACCAGTTTGTAGACAAAGCCCTCAGTGCTAATCTAAAAGTAATGGGGCACTGTTTGATTTGGCATTCTCAGTGTGCCAAATGGTTTCATTATGACAGCGATGGCAATCTTGTAAGTGCCGATACTTTGAAAGCCCGCATGAAAGAGCACATCACTACTGTAATGCAACATTTCAAAGGAAGAGTAGCTGCTTGGGATGTTTGCAACGAATGTTTTGAAGATGACGGTGCATTCCGAAACAGTCTTTTTTATCAAATTCTTGGTGAAGACTTCATAAAATTGGCTTTTGAATACGCTCACGAAGCTGATCCCGATGCTGAATTGTATTACAACGATTATTCGATGAACAAGGCATCCAAAGTAGAAGCCGTTGCTAATTTTTTTGCACCTTTGGTAAAAAACGGATTGCCGCTTACAGCAATCAATATGCAAGGTCATATAATTCTTGACGATGGTGCTCAAAAAATTATCAGCGATTACGAACATTCTATCGAGACAATCAAAACGGTTGGTGTAAAAACCGGATTTTCAGAATTAGACCTTTCAGTTTTGCCGAATCCCTACGGATTTTCAGGAGCAAATGTAAGTGATAAATTTGCTTACCGTCCAGAGATGGACCCTTACATCGACAGCCTTCCGGCTGCACGACAATTGGAAATAGATCAGTTTTGGATCGACTTTTTCAAGATGTTGATTAAGAACAGAGACGAAATTACACGTGTTAACTTCTGGTGTCTCAACGACGGCAACTCTTGGAGAAACGATTTTCCGATTCGTGGTAGAAAAGATTATGCAACACTTTTCGACCGTGACAACAAACCAAAACCGACAGTTGCAAAACTTATAGAACTTGTTAGAAACAAACAATAAAAACATCATTAATATGAAAAGATATTTACTCCCGAAAGACGTGTACATGGCAGATCCGTCAGTACATATTTTCAACGGTAAGATTTTTATCTACCCGTCTCACGATTATTATTCCGGCATTCCCGAAGACGATTGGGGAATACATTTCGATATGAAAGACTATCACGTACTTTCAATCGACGGTGATCCTATGACAGGAAAAGTAACTGATCACGGTGTAGTTCTCAAACGTGAAGATATTCCATGGGCTTGGAAACAACTTTGGGATTGCGATGTACAAGAAAAAAACGGTAAATACTACATGTATTTTCCTGCAAAAGACAAAACCGGTATTTTCCGTTGCGGTGTAGCAATTGCAGACAAACCCGAAGGTCCTTTTGTACCACAACCGGATCCTATCAGAGGTTCATACTCAATCGACTATGCAGTGTTGAAAGACGACGACGGTTCTTATTATATGTATTTTGGCGGAATCATGGGCGGTCAGCTCCAACGTTACAACGAACAAAACGAAGCTGTTAACGACATCGTTTTCCCAAAACCTGAAGAGCCATGTTTTAGTCCGAGAGTTGTAAAGATGTCAGACGACATGTTGCAATTTGCAGAAGACCCACGTCCGATTCGTATTCTCAATCCGGATTATACTCCAATGAAGGCCGGTGATCCTCACCATTTCTTTGAGGCATCTTGGATGCACAAATACAACGGCAAATATTATTACTCTTGGTCAACAGGAGATACACATTTGCTTTGTTACGCTATTGGTGACAATCCATACGGTCCGTTTATTTTCCAAGGCGAATTGATGACTCCTGTTTTGGGTTGGACAACACACCATTCTATCGTAGAGTTCAATGGCAAATGGTATTTGTTCCATCATGATTGTCATCCTTCTAACGGTTATACACCGCTTCGTTCGCTTAAAGTTTGCGAAATCGAATACGACGAAGATGGTAAAATCAAAACCGTAGACGGCAGCACTGAATTATAGCGATGTTAAATGATTATCAATAGTTTAATTTAAAAACTAAAGACCCGCAGATAATTTTATATCAAATTATTTGTGACAACGGGAGATGTGGAATTATTTTCTGCGTTTCCCGTTGTTTATTTACATGCGGAATTTGATATATATAATATTTTTTTGTTTTCGACACCTGTCGAAACCGCAATATCAAAATAATATTGTGTTTTTTCCACCCGGAGAAAGTATCATATCAAAATAATTGATGTTTTTTCCACCCGGAGAAAGTATCATATCAAAATAATATTGTGTTTTTTCCACCCGGAGAAAGTATCATATCAAAATAATTGATGTTTTTTCCACCCGGAAAAAGTATCATATCAAAATAATTGATGTTTTTTCCACCCGGAAAAAGTATCATATCAAAATAATTTGTGTTTTTTCCACCTGTCGAAAGTATAGAATTTAGTGTATATGTTATACTTTTGACGTTTCCATTATGTTATCAAAAAAACGCTAATCAAAATAGTTGAAATAGAATTGTAGGGAGATAAAAATATTTAATTTCATTTGTCGCAGCGTCAGATGTAGAATTTTTTTTCTGCGTTTCACGTTTTTGTTAAGTAAATTTCTTATTTTTATTATAATATTTTTTTTGTTTGAATTCTGTTGTATATTTGTACAGAATTTTTGAAAATGCAAATATAGAATTTGTAATTCTTTTGTCGCGTTTTTTGGGGATTAGAATATTATTTTTATTATACACATAATAACTATGAAACATTTATTGAAAATTGCAATTGCAGTAATGTTGATGTTTACTGCGTGCAGCAAAGATGAAGTCAGTTTTCAAAATGAAACACCAAGTGAAACACTTGAAAACTGCAATTCTGAAAAAATAATTTCAGAAAATGAAGTAACGCTTGAAGAAGCGCGTGAAGATTTGGAAAGTCTTTTGAAAGATTTTTCTTCGCTTAGTAAAAGTGGAGGCGGTGGTGATTTTTCTTCTCGCAAAATCTCAGACGGCTTTACCTTGAAGTCAGAACGACATGGCATTTCCAAATCATCTAACGGCGACTCAGAAGTAAAAATCCATGTTTTCAATTTTGATATTTCCATAAAGTTGTCTAAAAAAACGTTTACTAATAAAGTTGAAATGAAATTGTAAGGAGGTAAAATTATGAGAAAATATAGTATATTGTTGTTTGTTATTTTTCTTGTAGTATTACAATTTAGTTGTAAACTAAAGGAAGATGAATTGGAAATAGGAGCTGGTTATAGTAAATATATGATAGATGAATATATCGAATGTGATAGTATTTCGATATTACCTTTCGATAATCATCTAAAAATTTATTTTTTAGGTAATGAACTTAGGGCTCGCAATGAGATTGATTTTGTTAAGTTTTATCCAATAGCAAAAGCTAACAATGATACTTCGTTTAACGACATTATAACTCCCGGTTGTTATGCATCGATTAATGATTCATTGTCTCAAATCAATATTATTTGTGATAAGGATATAGATGAAAATCATTTAGCAGGAACGGAATTGAATGATATTTTTATGTTTAAAGCTTTTAGTGTATATAATGTTATACAAAGGCATTATGAATCACGCAAAGCTGATTTTATACAGATCCCTGCAAGCGAGGTTAATTTTTCAAATACACGGGTAATTTTCCGTAATTGTGAACTTGTTTTGACTCAACTTCCGGAAAAACATGATACTTATACTTTTGATATTTCCATAAAGTTGTCTAAAAAAACGTTTACTAATAAAGTTGAAATGAAATTGTAAGGAGGTAAATTATGAGAAAGATAATGTATTTTTGTTTCATTTTGTCGGTGTATCTTTTTTCTCTTGCATGTGAAAAAGATGGAAGTCGGGACATTTTTAATAATGGCAATGTTAACAAAGAATCAGATTCAAGCGTAGATTTTGATACTTCATCTATGGTTGAAGGCGTTTTTAAACTGAAAAACTTTATCAGTACATATTGGGAAGTTGGTTCAATTGAACTTTCACATTATACCCATAATAAATCTGAATTACCTGTAATTGAAGTAAGTTTCGATGGTTTGAAATATGCTACGGGAAGCCTAAAACATACTCAACTTTCAGAACAATTGGGTGATACATGTTATTATGGTTATAGTAATCCGGCTTTTAGCGTTGTTAATGATGAGATAAATTCAATTGATATCGTTTGTAATGAATATTATGATGCAGAGCATGGAAAAGGGGCTTCTTTGTCGGATATTGCTTCTGTTGTTCTTTCGTCGCCATACAATTATCTTAAAAATGGTTATAAGGATGAAATTCAAGAAGAAAGATATTATGAATTATATAATTATTTTGCAGTTTATGGTATATCGTTTATTCCTCATTATGAAATTACATACGATAATCTGTTAAATATTTCATCCAAAGGTATTAAGTTTTTTGACTTGAATTTTTATATAATTTTGGCTCAACTTCCTGAAAAACACGGTACTTATACTTTTGAGGTTTCAATTAAGTTGTCCCAAAAAAATTTGACAGGAAAAGTTGAAATGGAATTATAAGGAGGTAAATTCTATATACAAAATGCGGTGCTCAGTTTTTTTTATTGAACACCGCATTTTATTTATTTTGAGTCTGTGTAAATAATGCAACAGATGTTACTGTTTTCACATTCCGAATCCCTAAATACGTTAAGAAAATTGTTGAATATTTTTCCCTTACAATTGAAAATCGCGATGCAAGTTGGTGTATCTATTTCGGACAGACAATCATACAAGGCATCCAAGTTTCGTCCGTAGTATTCGGGTAGTTCCATTTTCTGAAACAAGTATTCGTGGATTTCTTCGGCATTTTTCAAATTGCTGAAGTCGAGTATTATTTTTTTCATAAGTTGTAGATTTAGTAAATTTGTTCAAAAGATTTATAGTGATTGTTGGTATAATAAACCAAACCGTCGTTGCTGAAAATTATACGTTTGGCATTTCGTCGTCCGCCGGTATAATCGATGTCACATTCATAATATTGTCTGCCTTTGGCTTTAGGTAACAGACCTTCGTAGTTTCCGAACCTGTCGCCGCCGATGCTTTTGCCCGGTGCTACATCTTGAAGGTTGCCTTTGGAAGATTCCCAACCGAGAGCTTGCGCTTTCGACTTTTTGATATAGTTTTTCGGTAACTTATTGAATGTATGGATGTAGAGAGCTACTTCGTTTTTAGAAGTATAAGTACCGTTTTGCTCTATAGTTACGTTATTAATATTATTGTCTAACGCATTATTGATATTGTTTTGCGGAATATCGATGTTGTCGGGGCTGATATTCAGCGGCGTTTCGTTGTTGACATCGATTTCGTTAACAGTGATATTGTCTTTTGAGACATCGTTGCCGTTGCCCGAAAAGCAAGACGAAATGCCAAGACTTACTGTTAATGCTAATAAAAATGATAGTATTTTATTCATTTGTATAAAGTTTTGATTTTAAATGCCACTAAAATACAACAAAAATTATGAAAATTTCAAATTCTTAACAAAAATATTTTTCGTCCGAAACTTCATATTTTCAGGACCTTTACAGAGAGGTATCCAAAGTCAAATACAAAAAATTGCATAAATTCCGAAAAAAAATGTAAAATAATTTGGCAGATTAAAAAAAAAGTGCTTATATTAGGTATCAAATAATTCAAGATATAAGGTTGATGCTAATACGCTGATAATCTTATTGAAACTGAAAATTGTTTGACAAAAAATTATGGACGATTTAATCAAGTTTGAAGAATATTTGAAATATGAGCGGCGCTACAGTCCTCATACTATAAAAGCGTATCTTACGGACTTGAACGAATTTTTGGTTCATTATCAGGCTGAGACTCGTAGTGACAATCTTTTGGAAGCAGATAGCAAGATTATCAGACATTGGATATCGTCGCTTAGGAGCAGTGGGGAAGAGGCTACTTCTATTAATAGGAAGATTTCTTCGCTGAGAAGTTTTTACAAGTGGTTGATGATAACGGGCAAGATAAAAGTAAGTCCCGTAATATCGCTTCAGAACTTGAAAAAGCCGAAACGGTTGCCGGAATTTGTTCCCGAGCACAAGATGAATGAGTTGCTTGACAACAACGAACTTTTTATCGAGGATAAAGACGGCTATCGCAACAGGTTGATAATAGAACTGTTTTATGACACCGGAGTTCGAGAGACTGAGCTTATTAATATAAAGTGCAAAGATATCGATAAGGGAAATCTTACGATAAGGGTCTTTGGAAAAGGAGGAAAAACGAGGTTGATACCTATAAGCCGTACGTTGTGTGAGCGTTTGGAGCCGTTGATGACCGACGGTGACCAATATTTGTTTCTTACCGACAAAGGCAGACAGATGTATCCCCGTTTGGTTTACAGGATAGTGCATAAATATTTGGAAACTACAAATAGTGTAAATCAAAACAGTCCGCACGTGTTGCGGCACAGTTTCGCTACAAGTTTGCTGAATAACGGTGCTGACCTTAATGCGATAAAAACATTGTTAGGACATGCGAACTTGAATGCTACACAGATTTACACACATACAACATACGAAAAATTAAACAGAATTTATAAACAAGCTCACCCTCGAGCAGAAAATAATAAGGAGGAAAATTTATGAACGTAACAATCGAAGCAATTCACTTTAACGCAGATGCAAAACTTGAAGAATTCATTCAAGAAAAGGTAAGCAAACTTTCACAGGTTGCAGATGACATCATCAAGGCAGAAGTTTACTTGTCACTTGAGCGTTCACAGAGCAAAAATTACGACAGCAAGGTAGCAAAAATCAGAATTGAAGTACCGGGCGGAGCAATTTTTGCAGAAAAAAAATCAAAAACATTTGAGGAGTCAACTGACACAGCCTTAGAGGCTTTGCGAGTTCAATTGCTCAAGAGAAAAGAAAAACAGAAATAATTTTGAAAAAAAGTCTGAAAAAAATTTGGAGGTTTAAAAAATAGTCTCTACTTTTGTGTCGTCGAAAAAACAAAACAAGTGTTGATTTCGACGACACATTTTGTGAAAAGGTTCTTAAATAAAACTTATAGCACTTAATAAAAATTAATGCCGGCGTAGCTCAGTTGGCCAGAGCAGCTGATTTGTAATCAGCGGGTCGGGGGTTCGAATCCCTCCGCCGGCTCCAAAAAAGTGTTGGGAAGTTCGTATAGTGGTCAATTACGGGAGACTGTAAATCTCTTGCTTCGGCTTCGGTGGTTCGAATCCATCACTTCCCACAAATTTATGTAGTAAATAAAAATTACGACATAAAACAAATCAAAAAAAATGCGGGAGTAGCTCAATTGGTAGAGCGTCAGCCTTCCAAGCTGAAGGTCGCGGGTTCGAGACTCGTCTCCCGCTCTAATTAAAAAAATCATTAA
>JAFXZT010000074.1 GCA_017541145.1 Bacteroidales bacterium
AGCAAAGGAAGTTATGAAATTTGACAGGATGTCAAAAGAAGAGCAAAATGCTTATATTCGACATCTTGATGCCGTTGCCAACGAAAAAGAAGCAATTCTCACCGCAAAAATTTGGGGCAAGATAGAAGGACGTGCTGAAGGTCGAAAAGAAAAAGCTCTTGCTATTGCAAAAAATCTCAAAGCAATGGGTGTAATGACTATTGAGCAAATAGCCGCCGCAACTAATCTTGATGCGGAGACAATAGAAAACTTGTAAAAAACTTCACCGCCATAAACAAATCAAATCATATTCTCAACTTTTGCAAGTAAATATGTCTAAATAAATATATAAAAATATTTTTTGAACACCGAATTAACAGATGAGAAATTCGTTTTTGTTTAAAATGACTGAATCGTTTAATTCGGTGTTAAATTCAAAATTTACTTACGAAACTTGAGTTATGTTAAAATGAGTATAGGAATAATCTCAAGTTTAATGAGTTGACTTTTTATTGTATTCTGTGCATTTCTGCGCCAAGTGCGGCAAGACGTGCATCAAGATTTTCGTAACCGCGGTCTATCTGTTCGATATTATGTATCACCGATTTGCCTGACGCCGAAAGTGCTGCTATCAACAATGCAACTCCCGCACGAATATCCGGCGAAGTCATCGAAGTCGGTTTCAACGGAAATTTGTGGTCGAGACCGATTACTGTAGCGCGATGCGGATCACAAAGTATGATTTGCGCACCCATATCAATCAATTTGTCAACAAAAAACAATCGCGATTCAAACATCTTTTGGTGAATTAAAACGCTGCCTTTTGCCTGAGTAGCAACCACTAACAACACGCTGAGCAAATCGGGAGTAAGTCCGGGCCAAGGTGCATCAGCAATTGTAAGAATAGAACCGTCGATATATGATGAAATTTCGTATCTGTCTTGAGCCGGAATTATTATATCATCGTTTTTCTCCTCAATCTTGATTCCAAGTTTGCGAAATGCGTTCGGAATTAGTCCGAGATAATCGCGACGAACATCTTTTATCGTAATTTCCGAGCCGGTCATTGCGGCAAGCCCGATAAATGAACCTATTTCAATCATATCAGGCAAACATCTGTGATTGCAACCGCGAAGTTTTTCTACTCCGCTAATTTTCAACAAATTGGAACCGATTCCGGAAATTTTTGCGCCCATCGCAACCAGCATGTTGCAAAGTTGACAGATGTAAGGCTCGCAAGCTGCATTAAAAATTGTAGTTTCACCTTGAGCCAAAACAGCCGCCATCACAATATTTGCCGTACCTGTAATTGAGGCTTCTTCGAGAAGGATATAAGTGCCTTTCAAGTTTTTGCCGTTGATTGTATACGAGGATTCTTTTACGTCGAAATTGAATTCCGCACCAAGTTTTTGCAAACCGATAAAATGCGTATCCAAATGACGGCGACCAATTTTGTCACCGCCCGGCTTTGGCAAATATGCGTAACCGAAACGTGCGAGCAACGGTCCTACAATCATTACCGAACCTCTGAGTTTTGCACTTTTCTGACGGAAATTTTCGGATTTAAGATATTCAAAATTAACTCCTTCCGCCTCAAAAGTATAAGTATTTTTTTCAGGGTGCGAAACTTTTACACCGATGTCTTCAAGCAAACCAATAAGATTGATAACGTCAGATATTTCGGGAACATTTGATATTGTAACTTTCTCGTTGGTCAACAATGTAGCACAAATTACCTCAAGAGCTTCATTTTTAGCGCCTTGCGGTATGA
This sequence comes from Bacteroidales bacterium, assembly GCA_017541145.1. Classification (GTDB taxonomy): domain Bacteria; phylum Bacteroidota; class Bacteroidia; order Bacteroidales; family UBA3824; genus UBA3824. The sequence goes on from JAFXZT010000074.1 coordinate 1,751, forward strand.
TAGTTCCGTTAAGTTTTTTTCCTCCGAAGATTTCGTATGAAGACATCTTTTTTGTAAAATATTAGTTGTTGTTCGACTGGTTTTTATGATAATTGTTGGTATAATAACGTCGGTTGTTGTGATTGAAATTGTTGTTATTACGTCTGTTATTATTCTGATTGTTTTGATTGTTTTGGCGTGACTTAGATTTCATAAATTCACGACCGTCAATAAGTTTGAGTCCGGACTGTTGAACTTCGAGTTCACCGGCAGAAATTTCTTTCAACACTTTGAAAATCACCTCATCATTGATATTTTCCTTGTTCCAAAGAAGGTATGATTTTTTCATGTGATTGGTGATATTCTTTATCATCTCGTTTTTACGGTCGGGATCATCAATAGTTTTACATTTTTCCATAAGATTTTCCACGATACGTCCAAATGTCGGATATTTCATATCCTTGTCGTAACGCTCAATAGGAGCAGGTTTTGTATGAAGATTATTTTTATCGGGAATCGGATACGGAGAATATTCTGTAAGTTTGAAATCCGACATAATAGCCAAATGATCCCACAAAATATGTTTGAAATCAGGATTATCTCTAAGTTGAGGATTCAAATTACCCATAACAGCAATAATTGCTTTCACGGATTTTTCCTTGTCAACAGGGTCGGTGAGATTTACGACGTAATCAACAAGCATCTGAACATTTCTTCCATATTCAGGAAAAGTCAAAGTTTTATTCGATGTATTGTATTCCATAAATAAAAAAATAAAAATGATAACTCTAATTAATTATTGACAATCTGCATATTACCAATTGCGAATTTCAGCAAGAGAACCTTGCGACCCACATTCATAAAATCAACTGTAATTTTAGTATCGTCGGCAGTACCGGACAATGCAGAAACTTTGCCACGACCGAATTTATCGTGTTTTACTTCTACACCCACTTGAAATTTTGAGGGATCGGCAGCGGCTTTTTTGTTGAATCCGCCGAATTTGAAGTTTGACAGTTTCTTGAAATTTCCTTGTTGCAATGTGGAAACGGGTTGCGAAATAGCGCGGTCGGCTTCGTCAAACTTTTTGCGGAAACGTCCGGCAAATGCTTGATCTGTAGAAGCTTCAAACATCGATTGTCCGCCAACTCCAAAATCCAAATATCTTTGGTCGATTTCTTTTATAAATCTGGAAGGTGCTGCCGGACTAAGCTGTCCCCATTTATAACGCATTCTTGCAAAGGATATTGTAAGTTTTTTTTGCGCACGTGTTACTGCTACATAAAACAAACGTCTTTCTTCTTCCAAATCGGTATTGCTCATCACCGACCTTGCCGACGGGAAAAGCCCCTCCTCTACTCCGGCAAGATATACGTACTTGAACTCCAAACCTTTGGATGAGTGAATTGTTAACAATGAAACTTTGTTGGTATCTTCTTCGTTTTCCTCGTCGCCGGTCATGAGCGAAACTTCGTCCAAATATCCTTCAAGTGTAAGATTTTCACCGTTTTTCTGATGAGCTTCCACCATGGCTTTGATACCGTTGAGAAGTTCGACGATGTTTTCGTAACGTGATTGTCCTTCTTGTGACTTGTCGGCATTCAAATCGGCAAGCATTCCCGAAGTTTGAGCAATTTGTGTAGCGGCTTTGTAAGCATCGTTGGCTTGACAAAATGTATGAAGCTGATAAATCATTTTCATAAAATTGCCCAACGCATTGAGAGTTCGCGGAGATATTGACGGATCAAATTCGCGGATTCTTGCTACTGTATTCCAAATACTTAAAGATTTTTGTGTAGAAATCGCCGAAATTTTTTCCATCGTAGTATCACCGATACCGCGTTTAGGATAATTTACAACACGTTTGAAAGCCTCATCATCGTTGCCGTTGATACAAAGTCGCAAATATGAAATCAAATCCTTTACTTCTTTGCGTTGATAGAACGACATCCCGCCGTAAATACGGTAAGGAATAGATCTTTTCATCAAAGATTCTTCGAGGATTCTGGATTGAGCATTGGTACGGTACAAGATAGCAAAATCGGAATAACTTTCTGCCTCACCGGATGAAATTTTTTTCATAATATCAGCAGCAAGCAAAAATCCTTCCTCGTTGTCAGCAGCCGATTCCATAACACGAATACGGTCGCCCGGCTCATTCTCGGAGAATGAATTTTTCTTCATCTGACGTGTATTACAAGCAATTACAGTATTTGCTGCGTTAACAATTGTTTGTGTACTACGGTAATTCTGTTCCAGTTTGAAAATCTGAGCTGCCTTGTAATCGCGTTTGAAATTGAGAATATTTTCGATTTGCGCACCGCGGAACGAGTAAATACTTTGTGCATCGTCGCCCACTACAAATACATGTTGATGTACATTTGCCAACGCTTTTACAATATTGTATTGTACAGTATTGGTATCCTGATACTCATCAACAAGGATATACTTGAATTTTTGTGCGTATTTAGCAACAATTTCGGGATGTTTTTGAAAAAGTAATTGTGTCTGAAGCAACAAATCGTCAAAATCCATTGCATTAGACGACATACATTTTCTTACGTATGTCTTGTAAACCTTGGCGATAAGCGGTTTTCGTGCATTACAATCGTCAGCATAATAAGCACTTGCCTCGTAATCATCGGCGGTTATAAGTCCGTTTTTAGCAGAAGAAATTCGAGAATAAACCTCATTTAACGGATAAAGTTTTTCATCGAGTTTCATATCTTTGAGAATACCTTTTACCAAGTTTTTGGCATCGGCAGCATCATAAATAGTAAAATTCTTCTGATAACCGGTATTAGCGACTTCTACTTTCAAGATTTTCAAGAAAATAGAGTGGAAAGTACCCATCCACAACGAAGCAGCTTTTTCTTCGCCGATTTTTTGAGCAATACGCTCCTTCATTTCTTTTGCAGCCTTGTTGGTAAAAGTAATAGCAAGGATATTCCACGGCTGATAACCGCTATGCAACAAGTGCATAATTTTGTAAGTTAAAACCCTTGTTTTACCGGAACCTGCTCCGGCAATTACCAATGCAGGACCGTCAATAAATTCTACAGCAGCTCTCTGAGCTTCGTTTAATTCGTCAAGATAAGACATAAGATTCATTTGATTTTCAAGGCTGCAAAGATAAGAAGTTTTTTGTGATTTTGCAAAGATAAATCTTACGGCAAATAGATGCAATCAGTAATAACAAAATAGTAACCGAACAATAAAAATAAAAAATACCAAAACTTAACTTCTATTTTATAAATTAATTAATATATTCGCAAAAATATTTTCATTATGAAGTAAAACATATAATCAGTTAAAAATCAAGATGATAAAACGAGCCGATTTTGTTCCCGACGAAGAGTGGAATAGATTTAAAGAAATCACAAAAGATTTTGCTACACCAAATATCTTCGTAAATCTCGATTTGATCGAGAAAAATTATCGACAGCTGAACAAGACATTTCCCTACGGCAAAACTTACTACGCCGTAAAGTCCAATCCCGGCGTGCCTGTATTAAGGCTGCTTGATAAATTGGGTTCTAATTTTGACATAGCCACGCGCTATGAGCTTGACATGGTTTTGGCTCAGGGCATTAGTCCGGACAGAGTCAGCTACGGCAACACAATAAAAAAAGCGGTTGACGTAGAATATTTCTACCAAAAAGGCGTAAGATTGTTTGCCACCGATTCCAAAGACGACCTTAAAAATATTGCAGCGAAAGCTCCGGGTTCTAAAATTTATGTAAGAATCCTAATTGAAAATTCATCTACTGCTGATTGGCCTTTGTCAAGAAAATTTGGTTGCCATCCTGATATGGCTTACAATCTTTTGGTAATGGCAAAAGAAAAAGGTTTGATTCCTTACGGTATCAGTTTCCATGTAGGCTCTCAACAGAGAGATATCGGACAATGGAACGATGCTATTGCCAAAACAAAATATTTATTTGAATCTCTTGAAGAAGAAGAAGATATCAAGTTGGAAATGATAAACATGGGCGGCGGTTTTCCGGCTCATTATATCCAACCGACAAACGAACTTTCTGAATATGCTTCGGAAATTACCCGTTATTTGAACGATGATTTTGAAAAAATTCCAAAGATATTTTTTGAACCCGGCAGAAGTCTTACCGGTGATTCTGGAATTTTGACTTCTGAAGTAGTTTTGATTTCAAGGAAAAACAACACTTCGCTTGCCCGTTGGGTATATTTGGATTGTGGGATGTTCAACGGTCTTATTGAAACCATGGGAGAAGCAATTAAATATCCGGTAGTTACCGACAAGGACAGAGAAGGTGTAAAAGAAGGCGAAGTAATTTTGGCAGGTCCTACTTGCGACAGTGCTGATATTATGTACGAAAACGAGAAATACAAACTTCCGATCGACCTCAAGAGCGGCGACAAAGTTTATTGGCTTTCAACCGGTGCATACACAGCAAGTTACGCAAGTGTTGGATTCAACGGTTATCCTCCAATCAAAATTTATTATTACGACCAAAAAGCGGTTTACGACGAGGCAGGCAACACCTTGAAAGAATTATAAAAACCGTAATTTTTATATTTCCAAACGCCGGATTCAAAAGAAAAATTTCATTTGAATCCGGCGTTTATTTTTATGTCAATATATTTTCTAAATTACACTTTATAAGTATTTTTCTTATTTATATGCATATAATTTTTTAAGAATATTATATTTTATATATTTGTGCAATGTTTTTTACAAAACAAATACAGATTTTTAAAATCGATAATTATAAAAAAAATTAATTATATAGTAACTTATTTACCTATGAAACATTTATCAAGAATTATAATTGCAGTAATAATTATATTGTTTTCAGCATGCAGCAAAAACGATGACTGTTTACTAAATGAAATCCAAGAAGAAAAAATTTTTTCTGAAAAAATCATTTCAGAAAATGAAATAACAATTGATGAAGCACGACAAAATTTGGAAAATCTTTTAAAGGATTTTTCTTCTCTAGGTAAAAAAGAAATAAATAGTAATTTTACCTCACAAAAAATTACTAACGGCTTTACATTGACTTCAACGGGAAAAAAACTCTCAAAATCATCCAGCGAAAATTCCCGGAAAAAGAACAAATTGTTATAAAAAAATCTGGTACACCATATTTTTATCAGTTTGAATTAGACGAAGTTATTAACATAAGGAAATAGGAGGTTATTATGATCGTTTTAAAGAAAATTACACTCATATTATTCGCTGCATTTTTTGGAGCATGCTGTGATAAAAATGATTCAGATTTTTATGAAATAAGAACAACACCACTAATAGACTATGCATTAAAGCAATACTATATTGATACTTATCTCGATGCTGACACAATTGATCTTTATCAATATGTTTCTCAAAACGGAACAGAGCCTGTAATACAAGTTATAGTCAGAGGAATGATGTATGATTATAAAGGCCGTGGTGCAGAAAGATGCAGTTCTGAGCTTTTTTGCAAACACAACGGAAACAATTCAACAAAGTTCAAAGCAATTGCCAAACAAATTGGCGACACTTGTTATAATAAAAAATGACTATCCGCATTTAACATAAAATAACTTTTTTATGTTAGTAATAATAGTTACTATTGTATTAAACATCTTGATTATTATGAAACTGATAGAATTTACCGAACACTTTTCGAATGAAGCATCTTGTGAACAGTACT
>JAFXZT010000075.1 GCA_017541145.1 Bacteroidales bacterium
CTTCACTCGAAATAAGTCCGTTGTCAACCAAAAGTTTTGCCGCATTTTTCATACGAACAGCCCTTATAAGATTGAGCGGCGTAATATTTAAAAGTTCTTTGAGTTTGCGATTGAGATGCACACGACTGATTCCTATATCCGCGCTCAACTCGTTGACTCCGTAATTATTTTCTGTAACATGCGATGTAATACAATCCATAACTTTCTTTAGAAGTTTATTATCAGCCGAATCGGTTTCCACAGTCATCTGAGTAGTTTGCATATCAGTCAACACCTTGTTTTTCACCATTGTACGAATATTAATTGCATTCAAAATCGTACTTTTCAGAAGGTTGAGACTTACAGGTTTGCTCAAGAAACTGTCAACACCAAGTTCCATACATCTTCTACGTGATTCATCGTCTGCCACAGAAGACAAAACAATTAAAGGCAACAAACTGGTTTCCGGCGTTTGACGTATTTTTTTACAAATATCATAACCGCTAATTCCCGACAATGAAATATCCGTAATTACAGCATCCGGCTCAACGGATTGAATCACATTCAGAAAATTATTCGGATCGCTGCAAACCTCGGTCTGAAACTTGTCGGAAAGCGACATCACGATATAATCTGTCCACTCACTATCGTTGTCAATTAGCACAATTTTGCGGAGTTTGCGGTTTTTTGAAATTATAGCATCCTCCTGCAAAGGCGTTTCCACATAATGATTTTTATTTTCCCACACTCCTACCCTTTCGGTTTGAATATCTTGAACATGCTTTGTTACTTTGGGTTCTACAGTTTTCAACGGTAACGAAATTGTAAAAACAACACCGCGAATAGTATTATCAACCGAAATTGTACCGTCATGAGCCTCTGTAATCATTTTGGCAAGATGAAGCCCTATGCCGTAACCGTCCTGAAATGTACTATCTTCACCTTGATAAAAACATGTAAAGACATTTTCGAGGTCGTTTTTGTTAATATGCTTACCGGAATTTTCAATCGCCCAAAAAACGTTGTTTTCTGTTTTACTTACTTTTATACTAATAAATCCGCCGTCAGGAGTAAATTTAAATGCAGAGGAAAGTATATTGAAAATTACTTTGTCGAAATTCTCACGGTCAAAAGCCGTTACAAGCCCCGGACAAGAATCATCAAATGTTAAATTAATATTTCTAAGCAACGAAAGCCGGTCGAAAGATTTTATAATATCCGCCATAAATTCTGTAACATTTACATTTTCGAGATTCATTACGAAATTGTTGTTATCGATTTTACGGATATCCATAATTCTGTCAAGCTGAGATTTTACACGTTTTAAATTCCTGTCCATCAAGCATAAAAGTCCGCGGCGTGATTTATCTTTTTCGGTTTCGATAAGCGAATTTAGCGGAAATGTTACCAACGACAACGGCGTGCGGATTTCGTGCGAAAGGTTTGTAAACATCTGAAGCCGCATTTCTTTCTGATTGTTTTCCTGTTTTTGACGCTTGAGTATCAATGCGTTTCTAAAATGTAAATACAGTAAAAACGAAATCAATGCAAAAACCCAAAAGTAAGAAAGATACGCCCACCATGTTCTGTACCAAGGCGGCAAAACAATAATTTTCAGCGATTTATACGCTTTGTTTTCGGGGTTAACATCGTAATATGCCTCAGCCTCCAACAAATATTCGCCTTCGGGAAGATTAGTAAACGAGATGTTTCGCGATGATGCGTAATACCATTTGTCGGAAAAATTTTTGAGCCGGTATCTGAAATTAATGCGGTGAGGATTCGTAAAAACAGGAATTCTAAGGTTCACAGAAAACATGTTTTTGTCGTAAGCCAATGTAAGAATTTTGGCGTATTCCACGGGAGCATCAAGGTCGCACGTGCCTTTACGGTTCTGAAAATCAACTTTTTCCCCCGAAACCCAAAGGTCAGAAAAATACAATTCGGTATTCAATACACGTTCCGGCAATTTTTCAAAAGGTTTTACAATAGCAAGTCCGTTGATAGTTCCGGCAAAAATAGCACCGCTTGCACTTTTGTACAAAGAATGTTGATAAAATTCGCTGCTGCCAAGTCCGTCTTTGGAATCGAAAGATGTAAACAAATGTTTTTTAGGATTATAACGTACCAATTTGTTGTCCGAAACATACCACAAACAGTCAAAATCATCAAAAACCATACTTTTAATTATTCCAGGAGAGTTCTGATTTTCAACCTTTTTAAGAGAATCAGTCTTCGGATTGTACTTATAAAGCCATCTGTCAGTACCGATATAGATATTACCGTCGTTGTCCTCAGCGGTGGCGTTGATATGAACATGATTCAATTCGCTGAGACTTTGCGATTGTACAAGTTTCAAATTCTCAAAAACGAGATGATTAATATACAATTTTTGGTCTGAACTCTGAAAAATATTGTAAACCCATTGAGGATATTTAATTCTTGCTACAACTTGTTTTGTATTGATATCCACCACAATAGTACCCGAACCAAGCGTTCCGAGATAAATTAAATCAGAATTTTTGTCACAACGTATACACTGAATTTTTTGGAATTCGGGTTCAACGCTAAAATTTGTAATTTCCTCATTATTAAGATTTAAAATTGACAAACCGCCTTCGTAAGTAGAAAACCAAAGATTGTAATTCCTATCGATATCAGCCGAAATAACAGAATTGTTCGGCATACCTGTATTTCTCGATGTAAAAGACTGTTTTACACTATCATGCGTAATTTTGTAAATACCGCCGCCATCGGTTCCAATCCATAATGTACGTCTAAAATCGGCAAGCATAAAGTTTATATTTCCGGGCAAATTATTAAAATCAATATTACGAAACGGAATTGTATTTTTTGGTATCAACAAAACTCCTTTATGATATGCAACTGCCCAAATATTGGAATTTTTGTCTTGATAAATATGATGGATTTTACAATTATGAAGGTCTATACGATTGTTTATCAATGCAGTAGGTTTAATAGTACGCGTAACGTCATTATAATCAAGCAAACCGAAATCCTCCGAGCCTACCATAATATGACTTCCGTCGGGCGAATCGTTGAGACAAACAATAGAATTGATACGCCCCGTAACTTTTGAACCGACATTTTCTACACGCGAGAGAGTGCCTGATTTGCGATTGTAACGCATAATTCCGTCATGAAGTGTACCGAAAATAATATCCTTAGAATCAGGTATTTCGGCGGCACATGTAAACACAATTTTGTCAACACAATCATAACCGAACCTTATCGGACGGCGTTTCATTTTGTTAAGATTCACCACATTGAAATCACCTTCGGCAGAAAACGCCCAAAGAAAATTTTGAGAATCAATAAAAAGTACACCTGGATAAACGGTATTTACTATGGAATTAAGACTGTCGGTAACAGATTTTACCGTTTTGTCAGTTTTGGTATCGATTGCAACAAGTCCATAACCGGACACTGTAGCAATCAGAACATCAGGATTTTTAGTTTTTACAGCGGAAGAAATATAACCGTCAGAAATAACAGTATCACCGATTTGTAAAGGCACTCTGTAAATAGAATCGCTGTAATTACCAACACAAATTAAACCTCGCTGAGTACCGTAATAAGTCTTGAGACTGTCAAGATACATATTTTTTACCTGCGGAGAAATTTTGGCAGATGGATCACGCTCCAAAACAAGCCGTGAAAAATCAATACCGTCAAATTTAATAACACCGCTTTTTCCTACAAGGCAAATATTACCATGTCCGTCTTCAAATACCTTGTCGATTAATCCTCCCGGAATATTAGATGTTGCATCAAAAAAAATAGTTTGTTGAGAAAAAACATAACCAAGATTGAATAACAACAAAAAAATAGTAAGTGCTTCTTTTTTCATATTGCAAGTTTTTTAACAGGACAAAATTAGTAAAAAATTTTATTGGTCAATTTTAATTTTCAAAATAGATTCTATTAAGATTAAATAAAGATAAAAAATAAAACAAAAACATCTTTTAATTTATTCATAAAAAAAAAATTGCATATTTAATTAATTTAACTTACATTTGACACGTTAAAATATATTTTACTAATTTAAATTTCTTAAACCATGAAAATCTTAAAAAGTATAGTTTTCGTTTTGGCAATTCTCTTTATGGGAATTTCGCTCCAAAACTGCGGCAAATTGTCAGCATCGGCAGTTGCCTCAGCTCTCAATGCTGAATGTCCTAAGGATATGGGCGACGGTATGACAATGAAAAGTGTTGTTGCTCAAGATAATAATGTCGTTGCAACAATAGAGGTCGGATCAGAAATTCTTGGAGCATTATCTCTTCAAGACAGCAAAACAATTGCTAAACAAATTGGTCAAGAATTGAAAAACGAAGCAAAAACTGATAGCGATGTTGATCAATTACTAACATTAATTAACGCAAACATGAACGTTGTTTACAGATTTACTGACGGCACAAACAATTTTGACTTGACAATTACTAAAGAAGAAATTCAATAGTCAACATTTGCTAAAACATACAAAAAAGGCTAATCGAAAAAAATTTCGGTTAGCCTTTTCTTTTATTTGATTTTCAGTAATTTAACATTTTTACTGATGCTTTTCGTTCCATTCTTTCAAAACGCTCCACGCCATTTTTTTCTGACCTTTGTCGCTGTACAAACCTTTGCGGTTGAAATCGTCTTGAATGCCTTTTAATTTTCTAAGCGGAGAACGAAAATCTTTCAAAACCCACGGCATCGTACCCGACAAACCTTCTATTTTTCCAAGCATTACAAATTGATGTTTGTAAACTTCTGCCATATTGTCTTCCGAAAAATATGAATCCTTTCCGCTGTGACGACCGTAAACTCCGCCGGCACCAAACTCACTGATTACTATCGGTTTGTCTTTCGGTAAAACCCAAGTAATACTATCAGCAGCATATTTTGTATTATCGTACCAACCGATATATTCGTTGAAACTAAACAAATCCAAAGCCTCATGCAAAGGATCTTCAATGGTGTAAACATTGTGACTAAGTTGTTTGTTAACATTCTGAAGCGCAGCACTTATGAGCCTTGAATCGTCCAACTTTCTGGCATCATTGGCAAGACGTGTTAAAAACTGTGTACGTTCGGGCTGAACCGCCGTTTCGTTGGCAATAGACCAAATGATAATCGACGCACGATTTCTATCGCGTGTAATCATTTCGGTAAGCTGTTGATTTGCAAGATTGTATGTTAATTCAGAATTCCAATTGATTCCCCAATAAAGAGGAATTTCCGACCAAACCATCAAGCCGATTTTATCAGCCATTTTTGTCATTTGCTCGTTGTGAGGATAATGCGCAAGTCTTACAAAATTGCAACTCATATCCTTCGCCATCATCAAAAGTACCGAATCTTGTTCACGGGTATTGGCACGTTTGCTGTCGCCAACAGTCTCCTCGTGAAGATTTACACCGCAAAGAAATATTTCCTTACCGTTAAGAAGAATTTTGCTGCCGTTGGTTTTTATTGTGCGAAATCCGATTTCATCTTTCAAGATATCACTGCCAAATTTTATCGTAACATCATAAAGTTTCGGTTCATAAGGAGTCCAAAGTTTTGGAGAAGCTTTAATTTCAAAAACAGCTTTTCCGGTAATATCTGTTACAGCTTTTTTATTGATTTTCAGTTCCGGAATTTGAATCGTTACTTCTTGATTTGCAACATCTTTACCTTTCAATTGAACCCAAGCATTTATAAGTTTGAAATTGTTTTTATTGATTTGTACCGAATAATCGTAAACAAAAGTCGGCGCAACCTCCACCAAATTAACATCACGGGTAATGCCGCCATAATTCCACCAATCGGTTGACATCGAAGGAATTCCGTCTTTCTGACGCTGATTATTAACTTTCAAAACCAACGAATTGTCTTCGCCGGATTTTATTGCATCCGTAATATCAAATTCAAAACCGGTGTACCCGCCTTCGTGATTTCCAATTTCTTTACCATTTACCCAAACGGTGCATTTGTAATTTACCGCGCCGAAATTCACGAACAAACGGTTGCCAGGGGTAAGTGAATAATTGAATTTTGTACGATACCACATCGAACCCTCATAAAAATAATACTTATCGTTTTGAGTATTCCAATCACCGGGAACTTTGATATCATCCGAAGAGTCAAAATCATAATCCTGAAGAACCTTTCCGGTGAAAGGCTCATCGTCCCAGAAATGATACCAATGACCATAAGGATCAACAATATTTTTCCAAATTCCGTTCAGAGATTTGGTTTTGCGCGAGGAGACATTCATCATTGTTTGAGCGTCTGCTGCTACAAAAAATATCAAAAATGCAAAAATTAAATTAATTGTTTTCATATAATTGAAGATAAAGTTAAGATAAAAAATAAACGACTTGAATATTTAACAACTAAAATTTAATAAGTGTATTAACTCACTAAAAAATAGTATACTTACATGCTAAAAAACAAAAAAGCATACCGAACAAAAGTACACATAATCTAAAAAAAAATGCAAGTTTTTTCACCGAAAATTTTAACAATACAATCAAATAATTTCGTTAACATTTTAACAAGAAGTTTATCTTTATGAAAATCAAAGGATTATAACACATCTAAAAACTTTAGTAAATAAAAATTTGAATCAAAAATAGCAGTCATATTTTTAGGATTTTCAAACAAAAAACAGTAAATTTGCAACGTAGAAAAATTACAAAAAACATCAATTATGGCAAAAGTTTTCAATCCGATATACGATACGGTTTTTAAATATCTCATGGAGGACAAGAGAGTTGCGAAAGTTCTCCTTAGCGGTATTTTGTCCAAAAACATCATAGACGTTGCCATTAAAAGTCATGAACATATTGTTCACCGTGGCGACGATTTGCAACTTCTGCGTATTGATTTTGCAGCAACGATTGAAAACTTAGACGGTACAAAAGAAACCGCAACAATAGAACTTCAAAAAGCCTCAGAGCCGGAAGAAGTTATGCGATTTCGCAGATATTTCGGCATACAGATGGCGAGCGATGACAATGCAGACGCTGTTATAAAACACCATCGCGACAAAGATAAAACTCCATATCAAATATTAAAACCGCGCCATATTTACGGTATTTTCATACTCGGACACAGTCTTGGCAAAGATTACGAATATCCGTTGATAAAGGGTCGTACCGTATTTACCGATGAAGACGATAACGTTCTGAATTTC